>USSH01000045.1 GCA_900557435.1 uncultured Coprococcus sp.
GATGTAAAGAATAGCAGGAGTGATGTGCTGCTGGATCTTGCTCAGCGCAATAAGGAAGCGTATGAAACCATGTTTGATGGTAAAGAACTGGAAGTTCTTGTGGAGGAGGTTGTCCATAGAACCGAGAATGGTCATAAGAGCACATATCTTAGAGGGCATACAGAGAGATATATGGACATACTTATAAATATAGGTGATACATCAATGCCGGAAAGCTTTATTAACAGTTTTGTATATGTGAAGTATACAAAAGATGGGGATATTATGCTTGTGTAATATGTTCCTGCAACCTGGTCTTGTAATCTGTTCCTTTACTTTTGATATTTTTTATATTAGAATAGGAACGTTAGATAGACAGTTCGGATAAACAGTTTGGATAAAACAGTTTGGATAAAAGTATGAGGACGTGATTTAATGAATAACATTGGGAAAAATTTTGGAAGTAACGAAAGCACACAGAATATCTCATCGGTGAAAGATGGGATTGCTGATGTAAGACAGATCATTGGGCAGGTATATGATGCACTTGCAGAAAAAGGATATAATCCGGTAAGCCAGGTTGTTGGGTATATAATGAGCGGTGATCCGACATATATAACCAGCTACAAGAATGCGAGAAGCCTTATAATGAAAGTTGAGCGTGATGAGATTATAGAAGTATTGTTTGAGGATTACATAAAGAACAATCTTATATAATTTCGCATAATAGCCGGATACAGCATATATTTGAAGAGAGCGTTAGTTATATGAGGATTTTAGGATTAGATTACGGAACGAAGACGGTAGGAGTGGCTGTGAGTGATCCGCTGGAGATTACAGCGCAGCCGGTCGAGACTGTGGAGCGAAAGTCAGCAGGAAAGCTTAGACAGACATTGGCCAGAATAGAGGCGATCATTGAGGAATATGATTCCAGAGGACAGCAGGAAAAGGTCAGCTTGATAGTCCTTGGATATCCGAAGAACATGAACAACACAGAAGGCGCCAGATGCGAGGCAACAGTAAGCTTTAAGGAAGATCTGGAAAGACGAACAGGTCTTGAGGTTGTCTTGTGGGATGAGAGACTTACAACTGTGGAAGCTGAGCGGATACTCATGGATAGCGGAGTCAGAAGAGAAAACAGAAAGACATATATAGACAAGATGGCGGCTGCGGTTATTTTGCAGAATTATCTTGATTCTAGAAGCAAATAAAAAAGACAGAGGTTTATATGACAGATAACAGAAATGACAGCATTGTATTTGAGGCAGAGGATGGGACGGAAGTTGAATTTGAAGTGTTAGAACAGACTACGCTGGGAGGCGTTAATTATCTGTTTGTGATCGACAGGGCGGATGATGAATCGTTCCTTATACTCCGTGAGAATAGCGGAGCTGATACGGAAGAGATGGCAGCATACGATATTGTCGAAGATGAAAAAGAATTAAGTGCGGTTATCAAGATATTTGATGAACTGCTAGAGGACGTAAATTTGGAGGTATAGGAAAATTGAATAAAAAAAATAACGAGACAGTGAAGATCATTCCATTGGGCGGTCTGGAACAGATTGGAATGAATATCACTGCGATAGAGTATGAGGACTCTATCATAGTCATTGACTGCGGACTGGCATTCCCTGAGGATGATATGCTTGGAATAGATTTGGTTATACCGGATGTGACATATCTCAAGGAAAACGCGGACAAGGTCAGAGGACTCGTAGTTACCCATGGACATGAGGATCACATAGGAGCTATTCCTTATATTGAGAAAGAGCTTAATATGCCTATCTACGCAACGAAGCTTACAATGGGTCTGATAGAGAATAAGCTCAAGGAACACAACCTTATGAATAATACCAGAAGAAAGGTTGTGAAATATGGTCAGAATATAAATCTGGGTGCATTTAGAGTAGAATTCATCAGAACGAATCACTCGATAGCTGATTCTGCTGCGCTTGCGATATATACACCGGCAGGACTGCTTGTGCATACAGGAGATTTCAAGATAGATTACACACCGGTATTCGGCGGAACTATAGATCTTCAGAGATTTGCCGAGCTTGGTAAAAAAGGTGTGCTTGCCCTTATGGCTGATTCGACAAATGCAGAGAAAGAGGGATTTACACAGTCAGAGAAGACGGTGGGCAGAACATTCGACAATCTTTTCAATGACAATAAAGATCATCGTATTATCATAGCAACATTTGCTTCTAATGTAGACAGAGTACAGCAGATCATCAATTCGGCATATAAGTATGGCAGGAAGGTTATAATCGAGGGAAGAAGTATGGTTAACATCATAACTACCGCTTCGGAACTTGGCTATATCAATATCCCGGATAATACTCTTATAGATATAAGCCAGATAAAGAATTATCCCGATGAAAAAGTAGTGCTCATAACGACGGGAAGCCAGGGCGAGAATATGGCAGCCCTTTCGCGTATTGCTGCTTCAATACACAATAAAGTTGCCATAAAACCGGGAGATGTGGTCATATTCAGCTCACATCCGATTCCGGGCAATGAGAAAGCTGTGTTTAAGGTTATCAATGAGCTTGAAGCAAAGGGGGCTCATGTTATATTTGAAGATACACATGTATCAGGACATGCGTGCCGTGAAGAATTGAAACTTATATATGCACTCACAAAACCTAAGTATGCTATACCGGTACACGGTGAGTACAGACACCTGAAGCGCCATGCGGAGCTTGCCGGAGAGATGGGCATACCAAAAGAGAATATCAAGATCATGACCACCGGCGATGTGCTGGAGATTGGTGAGGATAAGTTTGATGTGGTAGGAAAAGTCCCTGCACAGGGTGTATTTGTAGATGGACTTGGCGTTGGAGATGTCGGTAATATAGTGCTCAGGGATAGACAGATGTTGTCGCAGAATGGACTTATAATCATTGTTGTAACACTTGACAGATACAGCAATCAGCTTGTGGCAGGGCCTGATATTGTATCCAGAGGATTTGTATATGTCAGAGAATCTGAGACGCTGATGGAAGATTGCCGTATAACATGTCAGGAAGCGCTCGACAGATGCCTGAGCCGAGGCGTTACAGACTGGGGTAAGATAAAGTCGGTTATAAAGGATGATATGAGCGAATTTCTGTGGAAGAGAACTAAGAGAAGTCCGATGATTCTTCCGATAATCACAGAAGTATAGAAGGGTGATATTATGACAGATACGTTGGAACTTAGCAGACAGCTTAATGCGTGCATCAAGGATTCGGATGTCTATAAGAATTATCAGTATTGCAAAGATAAACTGAGACAAAAACCGGAGAAATTGCAGCAGCTTTTGGAATTTCGTAAGAAAAATTATGAAATACAGAACAATGAAATGCTTGACAATCCATATGATGAAGTCAATAATCTATTCATAGAATATGACTCTATAGTCCATGATACTATTGTCAATGATTTTATCAGGGCTGAGCAGAAACTGGTGCGTATGATGAAGATGGTGTATGAACAGATTGCAGATGACCTTGACTTCGACATCATAGATGAAGACGCACAGTAAAACCTAAATATATTGCAAAAGGGTATTGCGAACAAGGAGAATTACGGTTATGGCTATTGATAGTGCTAGAAGTATGAAAAAGATACTGAGATTCCTGTTTGGACTTCTCATCAATGTGTGCATTTTGTTTATACTTGTCAAAGGATTTTCTTATTCGTTTGATTTTGCTTATCAGGTCTTCTCGACGGCGGCAGTGGAACCGGGAAGCAACAAGAAGACGGCAGTTACGATAACAGAGGATGAGCCGTTGCTGGATATAGCTGATTCACTCAAGAAGTCGGGAGTTATAGATAATAAGTATGCATTTATACTTAAGGTGAGAATAAATGGGGATGCGGGCAAGATGAAGCCTGGCACATATGTCATGTCTCCGAGTAACACCAATCAGGAGATCATAGATATAATAACCGGTGTGTCGGCTACTGCTTCTTCAGATGGATCGGACAGCAGCACAACTGGCAGTGAATCAGGCACCAGCGGTTCAACCGGTACAAATGCGAATGGTACGGGAGATGAAGGAGCCGCCGAGGACAGAACAACAGAGGCAAAATCCGAATCGGGAGCAGAATCGGGATCAGAAGAGGGAACAGAAGACAACACCGACAACATAGATCCTGAAATGTGATGGAATGTGATGGAATGTCGTTGATGCCGATACAATGAAAGCTTTAACAAGAAGATTCAAAATGGAGAGTAATATATTATGATAACTGATGAGAGACTTGCGTCATTTATTAATTCATTCGGCGTGGATTATGATGAGGTGGTAACAGCTATCAGAAAAGAGGCAGAAGAGAACGGGATACCGATCATAAGACGTGAGGCAGGAGAATTCATCAAGATGATATTGCTGATGAATAAACCAAAGCAGGTGCTTGAGATCGGTGCTGCCGTAGGCTTTTCTGCCATTTTTATGAGCAGATTCCTTGAAGATGGCGCGCATATAACAACTATAGAGAACTATCCGCTGAGGATAGAACAGGCGAAAAAGAATATTGTTCGAGCTGGAGTCCAGGATAAAGTGACATTATTGGAAGGGGATGCGCTGGAGATACTGCCTGAGCTATCCGGAGAATATGACATGGTGTTCATGGATGCGGCAAAGGGACAGTATGGCAGCTTTTTTGAGGAGTCCATAAAAAGGCTGAAGCCGGGAGGAGTTCTCTTGTGTGACAATGTACTTCAGGATGGTGACGTGCTTGAAAGCCGGTTTGCTGTCACAAGAAGAAATCGAACTATACATGCGAGGATGAGAGATTACCTATATCGGCTGACGCATGATGAGAATCTGGAAACAGGAATATTTAATATTGGTGATGGCATGAGCCTGAGCATCAAGAAAAAATGATGGATCAGACCATTGTAATGATTAAATTATATGATGGAATAGCATGATCTTAGATTGGAGAGTAGAAGATAAAGATGGTAAGGACAAATAAACCAGAACTGCTGGTCCCGGCCGGCGGACTTGATACGTTGAAGGTTGCGGTTGATTACGGCGCAGATGCTGTGTATATAGGTGGCCAGGCATTTGGACTCAGGGCGAAGGCTGATAATTTTTCTATAGAAGAGATGAAAGAAGCTGTGCTTTATGCGCATGCCAGAGAAGCAAAGGTATATGTGACAGCAAATATTTTTGCACATAATTATGATCTGGAAGGAATGAGAAGCTACTTTGGAGAATTGAAGGATACCGGAGTTGATGCTGTTCTTGTATCTGATCCGGGAGTGTTCATGATGGCCAGAGAGGTTATGCCGGATATGGAGCTTCATATAAGTACACAGGCTAACAACACCAATTATATGACATACCGATTCTGGTACGAGCATGGAGCAAAGCGAGTTGTGTCTGCAAGAGAGTTATCTCTGGCAGAGATATCGGAAATCAGAGCGAATATACCGGAGGATATGGAGATTGAGTCATTCGTGCATGGAGCTATGTGTATATCATATTCCGGCAGATGCCTTTTGAGCAATTACTTTACGGGCAGAGACGCAAATCATGGGGCATGTACGCATCCTTGCCGATGGAAGTATTCGATAGTAGAAGAAACCAGACCCGGAGAGTATATGACTGTAAATGAAGATGACCGCGGCACCTACATATTCAACTCTAAGGATCTGTGCATGATAGAACATGTTCCGGAGATGGTGAAAGCAGGCATAGATAGCCTGAAGATAGAAGGACGAATGAAAACGGCACTTTATGTTGCAACGGTTGCAAGAACATATCGAAAAGCAATAGATGATTACTTTGAGTCTGAAGACAAATATCAGGCTAATATGGAATATTATAAGAGCGAAATTGCAAAATGTACATACAGGCAGTTTACAACCGGCTTTTATTTCGGGAAGACTGATTCTGATTCGCAGATATATGACAGCAATACATATGTCAAGAATTATACATATATAGGGACGGTCAGAACCGTCACGGAAGATGGATGTGTATGCTTTGAACAGAAGAACAAGTTCTCGGTTGGAGACCAGGTTGAAGTCATGGGATTTGATGGGGATAATATTGATTGCACAGTTGAGGGTATATACGATGAGGAAAGTGTTCCTATGGAATCGGCACCACATCCAAAGCAGATGCTTAAGGTACGGCTGGGTGTGAAGCTTGATGTGGGAATGATAATTCGCCGGAAAGAGTGATAAGAAATACAAGATTACCAAAGAGGATGTCTTGGCTATTTGTCAAGACATCCTCTTAACTTTGTCAATGCGCGTTTTTCTATGCGGGATACATATGATCTGGAGATCCCGAGCAGCCCTGCGGTTTCTTTCTGCGTCATGGGAGGTTTGCCGGATAAACCGTAGCGCATATCGATGATGCGGTACTCGCGTGGGCTTAAGATCTTCTCCATGCAGGCGGGAAGATGGTTCAGGTGATCCTCGGTTATCAGTTTATCCAGAGGACATATACCAGAGGCGCTTATGATATCCATTATTATTATTTCATTTCCCTCTTTGTCAGTTCCAATCGGTTCATACATTGATACCTCGCGGCTTTTTTTCTTTTCCTGACGAAGATTCATGAGAATTTCATTTTCTATACATTTGGCAGCGTAACCGGCAAGCTTACATCCCTTTTCCGGTCTGTAACTGTCGATTGCCTTGATAAGTCCGATGGTTCCGACTGAAAGAAGATCTTCGGAATCTCTGACAGATGAATTGTATTTTTTCACTATATGTGCAACAAGACGAAGGTTGTATTCTATGAGGATCCTTCGGGCAGAAAGGTCTCCGTTCATACACAGATTTATATATTCCTTTTCTTTATCGGGAGTTAGAGGGGATTTGAATGCTTCCATACGATTTGTGCTCCCGGTTTGTTTGATCACAACAATCAAGATTATTTGTAATTATATTATGTCGATTGTGCAAAAATAGTGCTTATCCTAAAAAAATAATTTGGATGTTTATGAAAAACAGTAAAAAAAATGGTAAAATATGTACAAATTGTTTAAAATGTGAAAATACTGTGATATAATGCAGGTTAGGTATTTGTATAATTGTGCGTAAACGAGAAAAAGATGATTGCGTATTGAAAAATAAAGAGGAGGATTTGTGGAGAATGCGACTTAATGTGGGGCGTAAGAAGATTAGAATAGGAGATGTCCTTGTTGCAGCGGGGGCTATCACAGAGGAACAGTTACAGGAAGGACTTGCAAAGCAGAAAGAGACAGGCAGAAAGCTTGGTAATGCGCTCGTTGATCTGGGATTCATCAGTAACGATATGCTCATTACAGTGCTTACAACCCAGCTTGGAATTGATTATATTGAACTCAAGGGCGCAAAGATAGAGGAAAAGGTCATACATATGGTTCCGGAGAGTATGGTAACCAAGTACCAGGCCATTCCTATAGAGATAGATCCGGATAATCCTAACATTCTGAAGGTTGCCATGGCTGATCCTATGGACATTATGGCTATGGATGATATCGGACTTGTGACAAGCCTTCAGGTTGAGCCTATGCTGGCATCCGAGGAAGGTATAAAGAACGCCATAGATAAGTACTATGGAAGTGCCCAGGCTATGGAGGCTGCGGAGGCATATAGGCAGGAGCAGCAGAGTGCGCTCGGTGGGGACGATGAAGATGGAAGTAACGATGAGATCGATAACTCGCCTATAGTACTCCTGGTAAAGCAGATCATAGAGGGCGGAGTAAGACAGAGAGCATCTGATATACATATAGAGGCGCTGGAGAACAGTGTCAGAGTCAGATACAGAATAGACGGTGCGCTGAAGCAGGTTATGTCATATGATCTCAGCATATTGGCAGGTATCACAGCCCGTATCAAGATCATAGGCGGCATGGATATAGCAGAGAAGAGAAAACCACAGGATGGTCGTATCACCATCATGGTAGACAGAAGAGAGTTTGATGTTCGTGTTTCTATTCTTCCTACAGTGTTCGGAGAGAAGACGGTTATGAGACTTACATCCAAGGACGGTCTTACAAAGCCAAAGAGTGCCCTTGGTTTCGATGCAGAGCAGGAGAAGGTATTCGACAACATCCTGAGCAACCCACATGGCATAATCCTTGTAACGGGACCTACAGGATCTGGAAAGTCAACAACACTGTACACATCACTCAGTGAGCTTAACACAGAGGATGTTAATATCATCACAGTTGAAGACCCTGTCGAGGCCAACATCAACGGTATCAATCAGGTACAGGTTAACAACAAGGCGGATATGACATTCGCCGCAGCTCTTAGATCTATCCTTCGACAGGATCCGGATATCATCATGATAGGAGAGATCCGAGACGGTGAGACGGCAGGTATCGCCGTACAGGCCGCTATCACCGGACATTTGGTTGTATCGACACTGCATACAAACTCAGCTGCATCGACCATCACACGTCTTATAGATATGGGTATCGAATCCTATATCGCCGGTGATGCCGTGGTTGGAGTTATCGCACAGCGACTTGTGCGAAGACTGTGTACAACATGTAAGCAGCCTAGACTTGTGGAGGACGAAGAGAGAATACAGCTCGGTGTTCCTGCTGATGAGGAGGATGTCATCATCTATGAGCCACAGGGATGCCCGCTGTGTAACGACACAGGATATGCAGGACGTATCGGTGTGTATGAGATGATGCCGGTTTCGAGAGCACTTCAGGCGGTCATAGCGTCGGGTGCCACAGCGGATGTTATAGAGAAACAGGCACTCAAGGAAGGAATGCTCACACTTAAGATGGGAGCTGCAAAGCATGTGCTTGATGGTATCACATCCATAGCAGAGATGAACAAGATCGTCCACAGCACGGTTACGGTTGCCGAAGGCGTGGATATGGGTTAGATGTGGGTTGGATATAGAATATCAAGAATTTAGCTGTTTAAGTTTTTGTGAGGACATACAAGGCGATATATAATAACAGGGATTATTTATATATATGAAATTATTAATGCAAAAGGGAAAGGAAGGGACAAGAAATGCTGGATATGAAAGAACTGCTTGCTTTCTCCGTTGAGGAGAGAGCGTCAGATGTTCACATAGCTGTAGGAATACCACCTAAGCTTAGGATCAACGGTAAACTCACGGAGGTTGAGGTTCCGCCGCTTACACCGGCTGACGCCGCCGAGGCGATAGGATCTACGATGAAGGATAGGCATAAAGCCATACTTCAGGACAGAGGAGAGGTCGATTTCTCGTTCGATTCGCCTGAGACAGGCCGTTTCCGTGTGAATGTATTCATGGACAAGGGCAATATGGCTGCGGCTTACAGACGAGTTGAGACACAGATACCGAGACCTGATCAGCTTGGTATACCAAGGGAGGTTGTTGAGTTATACAAGAGAAAGAGAGGACTTGTTCTTGTAACAGGACCTACAGGTTCAGGAAAATCAACAACACTTGCTTCTATTATAAATAAGGCGAATGAAAATCTCACGGATCACATCATCACACTGGAGGATCCTATAGAGTACATACATCATCACAACAAAGCGATAGTTAATCAGCGAGAGGTTGGTATGGATACCCTCAGTTATGCGAATGCACTTCGTGCAGCACTTCGTGAGGATCCTGATATAATCCTCGTAGGAGAGATGCGAGATCTTGAGACTATCTCAACAGCTATAACAGCTGCCGAGACCGGACACTTGGTATTCTCAACACTGCATACAATAGGTGCGGCAAGTACCATCGACCGTATCATAGATATCTTCCCTACAAACCAGCAGCAGCAGGTAAGAGTTCAGCTTGCCATGGTTCTTGAGGGTGTTATATCACAGTCACTGCTCCCTATAGCAAGTGGCAATGGACGAGTAGCAGCATTCGAGGTTATGCTTGCATCACCTGCTATACGAAGTCTGATACGTGAGGCAAAGACACACCAGATCCAGTCAACTATTCAGACCAGTAGAGCGCTTGGAATGGTAACTATGGATGATTCGCTGTATGAGCTGTTCGCATCAGGAACGATCACCAGAGAGACTGCCATGACATATGCTCAGGATCAGCAGTATCTTAGAAAGAAGATCAACGGTCAGTAAGAGTCAATGTTCCATGTATATTGAGATATGGCAAAATCAATTGCCAAAAGGAAATATATGGAAAAACTGACAAAGACGTTTGTGCATATATTATGAAATATAACACGCAAATAATTAAATGTTGATTAAATTTACTTAGTATAGTAAGATATTTTACATATAGTTTATGTTGTGAAATTGCGCTTTTAAAGTGTATATACGTCAGAACATAAGAAAAATAAGAAGAATATTAAGATTGGGTCGGAGGAGAGACAATGGCAGTATTTAATTACAAGGTTGTTGACAGAGATGGTAAGAACAAAAAAGGTACCATCGAAGCCCCAAACAGAGACGGTGCTGAAAAGAAGCTCAAGTCGGAAGGCTATTCCATCATGAGCCTTACGGAGCAGAGCAGTCCATTGGGGAACATTGGATTTAAGAAAAAAGTTAAGTCCAGAGATTTGGGTGTATTCTGTAAGCAGTTTTCAGCGGTTATCAAGGCTGGTGTTACGATTATATCAGCGCTTGAACTGATGGGAGATCAGATAGAGAACAAGACACTCAGAAAAGCTATAGCAGATGCTCGTACATATGTAGAAAAAGGTGGAACACTTGCTGATGCGTTCAGAGTTAACCCTGATGTATTCCCACCTATCATGATCAACATGGTGGCAGCCGGCGAGATGTCCGGTAACCTGGAGATATGTCTTGACAGACTGGTGGAGCACTTCGAGAAGGATAATGCACTTACATCCAAGATCAAGGGTGCCATGACATATCCTATCGTAGTTCTTATAGTTATGGTTATAGTAATCATAGTAGTGCTGGTAGCCGTTATTCCTAACTTTGCCAGCATGTTCGAGGATATGGGAACACAGCTTCCATTTGCCACCAGAGCCATGATGGCTGCTGCGGACTTTGTGAAGTATAAGTGGTGGCTGCTCATCATCATTGTTGCAGCTATAGTGTTCGGAGTTAAGTTCTTCAAGAAGACTCCTTTCGGCGAGCAGCTTTTTGCAAACATTGGTCTTAAGGCTCCAATATTTGGACCTCTGAATGTCAAGACTGCATGTTCAAGATTCGCAAGAACCATGAGCACACTGATGGCTTCAGGTATCTCGATGATAGACGCAGTTGAGCAGGTTGCCAAGATGATGGATAACAAGATCATAAGAGATGGTCTAATGGATGCCAAGGTTCAGGTATCCAAGGGTGTGCCACTCTCAAAGCCACTTAAGGATATGGAGATGCTCCCACCTATGCTCTCGGCTATGACCAAGATCGGTGAGGAGACCGGTGATATAGAGGAGATGCTCAGCAAGGTTGCAGACTATTATGACGAAGAAGTCGAGGCAGCAACTAATGCGCTCACAGCGGCTATGGAGCCAATTATCATGGTTATCTTGGCATGTATCGTTGGAATGATAGTTGCAGCTGTATATGGTCCTATCATGAGTATGTACGATGCGATGGATCAGTACTAGAATCAGAGATGCAAGAGATATAATAGAGAGTATCATATGATATATATGTTACTATAGAGAGATTCTTCCTCGTGACTCCTGACCCGGAGCCGGGGAAGACGATGAGTGATTAAGTCCGGTAGTACGAGGATGCCGGTTTAATATAGTGCGAAAGCACAAACAACAAACAACAAAACAACATATAACAAAAGGAGAGTAAAATTATGAAGAAAAACAACAAAGGTTTCTCACTCGTAGAGTTAATTATCGTTATTGCTATCATGGCAATCCTTGCAGGAGCTCTTGCTCCAGCACTTATCAAGTACATCAACAAGTCAAGAAGATCAACAGATGTACAGAATGCTGATACACTTAGAACTGCTCTTCAGACAGCACTTTCAGATCCAGATGCTGCAGATGCTAATTCAGCTAATTCAGCAAATGTTCAGGCTGCAACAACAATCTCAAACTCTGGTGATGCTTTCCAGAAGGAAGTATACAGCATAGTAGGTAACGCTACTCTTAAGACAAAGTAT
>USSH01000046.1 GCA_900557435.1 uncultured Coprococcus sp.
CAGATAATTTGCACTTCTGATGAATCCATATCCCTCCGCCATGACTTCCAGGATGCCATGAGCTACTCTTCCACTGTCAAGCTCAGGATTGTATTCGTTCTGCGCATATGCCGGTATATTTTTGGCATCTGCATTCTCTTGATTTTCCTGAATGAATGATTCATCCTGCCTGCTCTCCTGGTAAGCAGGACGTCTCTGTTCAAACTGTCTCTGTTCTGGCTGTTGTCTCTGTTCTGACTGCTGTCTCTGTTCTGGCTGTTCCTGCTGCCTCTGTCTAGGTTCAAAGTGAGCCTGTCTGGTCTGCCTCGGATTATTTTTCCCCTGAAAACCAACTATTCTTTTTCCTCGTCTCGGTGCTGTTTCCTCACCTGACGATGGGGTACGTCTATCAACTGTACTATTATTATCCGTGGTGTACCTGGACGTTTCTGCAACGCCCTCCGTTCGCGTTGAATGCTCAGCCGAATCCGCCTTATTATCGTTTCCTTTTACTGTGTTTTCAACAGAAACTGCAGTGACATGATTTTCAACATACTCTGCCAGATAACTTGCAAGTTCAGCCTTTTTCATTGCAGAACATCCCTTTATGCCATTTTCTTTCGCAAACGCTCTCATATCCGCAAGGGAAGCCTTACTAAAATCCATATACATATTCTCCTTCCACTTAATTTCTTTGCTATAACATTCTCAAATTATACTTAATAAATCCGCAAATCATTTCATATGTTTTATTCGCCACGCAAATCTAATTCACGCCTGGTATCATAAATCCATATATAAAAATTCTGCATGATCTTTTGTACTTTTCAAATTGTAAATATATCTGTAATCGTTTACTTATATTCGATTATTTATATTTATTTAAATTTACTTTTACTCATTACAAACATATTTACAAAACATATTTATGGGATTTACACGTGCTTAAAGAAATAAGCACCTCTCAATGATATATTATTATCTAACTATACTCACTAAACTTTCAAATGTCAACAAAAGCTTAGCATCTGAACATAAATTGAGCATGAATTCTAACATAGATACATATTAAATATCATACGCAAATGTATTGATTTTATAATTTTGTAATGTTATTATGTGACTGTTGCCCTTAAGGCATCTAATATAACGTACGAAGGATGATAACATGGGAACAGAATCTATTATATTATATAAGCTGATAGTTTTGTACATGTTGGACAGGGTTAATTTCACCCTCACCAACTCCCAGATCTCGGATTTTGTTCTCGAGAAGGGATACACCAACTATTTCACGCTTCAGGAAGCTATCAACGGGCTGGTAGAAAGTGAATTTGTATATGTATCCACGATAAGAAGTGCCTCCCACTACAAAATCACAGACAAAGGAGAGGAAGCACTTAGTATGTTTGAGAACAAAATTCCTTATGCAATTAAGCAGGATATTCTTGACTATTTTGAACAACAGCAGATCAACCTGAAAAAAGAGACTGAAATACAATCTGACTATTATCTGAATGAAGCAAATGAATACACTGTTTCTTGTGTGATCAATGACCGAAATGAGCCATTGCTGGACATCAAATTCAGTGTTCCAACCCAGGCGGTAGCTAAAGCTATATGCGAGAACTGGCGTCAAAAAAGCACCGAAGTCTATGATCTTCTGGTTCAGCAGCTGTGGACTTCAGATTCATCAAATTAATCATACATACATAGCGAGCCGGAACATATCATATTTTATGTTCCGGCTCATTTTCTTATATATTCTATTTTCTATATATTCATTTTCCTATATATCATTTTCCAGTATATCATTTTCCAGTATATCATTTTCCGGTTTCAGCCTGACATACATAACATAAACGTTATGATCTCTCTTCTTTTATTGTATCCTCTATGAGATTCCATACCTCATCTTTCCCCTGTTTTGTGAGAGCCGAAAATGGAATCATCTTTGTCCCGGGAACAAGGTTGAGCTTTTCTCTTATCTGCTTCAGATTCTTCTGTACCTGACTTCTCTTGATTTTATCAAGTTTTGTGCAAATAATTACCGGCTCATATCCGTTATTCACTATCCAATCATACATCAGGCAATCATTTTCTGATGGCACGTGTCTTATGTCAATCAGAAGAAACACCTTGCGAAGCTGCAACGATGTGTGAAGATATCCTTCTATCATCTTGCCCCATTTTTCTCTGATTTCTGCTGATACTTTCGCATATCCATATCCGGGCAGATCCACAAAATACAATTCTCTGTTTATATTATAGAAATTGATGGTCTGTGTCTTTCCCGGCTGCGCCGATGTCCTAGCCAGAGATTTTCTGTTCAACAGACCGTTGATAAGTGACGATTTGCCCACATTGGACTTGCCTGCAAATGCAATCTCAGGCAACGCATTATCCGGGAGTTTGCTCGTTATTCCACACACAGTCTCCAATTCAGCACTTTTTACAACCATTTGTTCCTCCTACCAGTGCATAATCAAGCACCTGTTTCATTTTGTTGACAAGATGTATATCAAGTCCGTCGACTATATCTGAATCAAGCTGAAGATAATCAGATTCATTTGCTTCAGGGATAAGTACTTTCTTTATACCCTGCATCTTTGCAGCAAGCAGTTTTTCCTTAAGTCCTCCTATCGGCAGTACTTCACCTCTAAGAGTAATCTCACCGGTCATAGCTGTTTTTCCATCCACCGGTACTCCAAATATAGCTGAGTACAGTGCAGTTGCCATGGTTATACCGGCGGAAGGGCCATCCTTCGGAACTGCCCCCTCTGGAATATGGATATGAAAATCATGTTTGGCAAAATAATCATCGCCAAGTGCTGCCGATTCTTTGAGGGATCTTATGTAACTCATGCCCGCATAAGCAGACTCTTTCATAACATCGCCCATCTTGCCCGTAAGCTGCAAAGCTCCGCTTCCAGGAAGCACGTTAACCTCTATCTCTAGTGTAACACCGCCAACTGCGGTCCATGCGAGGCCTGTAACCGCGCCCACTCTATCCTTCAGATTTCCCTTTTCATCTTTATACTTATATGGTCCGAGATAATCCTGTATATTTTTCTTGGTGATTTTTGCAGCATCTATCTCCCCGGTAAGCAGCTTACGGCACGCTTTTCTGCAAGCCTTGTCTATACTTCTTTCAAGATTTCTGACACCTGCTTCCCTTGTATAATGACGTATAACATCCTTTATCGAACCTGCGTCCATCTTGAACTGTGACTTTGAAAGGCCATTATTTTCTCTGGTCTTGTCAACGAGATACAATCTGGCAATATTGTACTTTTCATTTTCTGTATATCCGGATATCTCTATAATCTCCATTCTGTCAAGCAACGGACCGGGAATCGCAGAAATGTCGTTTGCCGTAGCTATGAATAGTACATTGCTGAGATCAACAGGAACGGCCATATAATGATCATTAAACTCTCTGTTCTGTTCGCCGTCGAGCACTTCAAGAAGAGCCGAGGATACGTCACCCTTATAATCACTGCTCACCTTGTCTATCTCATCAAGGAGCATCAATGGATTGTTAACCTTAGCTTTGATTATCGACTGTACAATTCTCCCGGGCATAGCACCAACATATGTCTTTCTATGGCCTCGTATCTCAGCCTCATCCCTCACTCCACCGAGAGATAACCGGACATACTTTCTATGTGTAGCACGTGCTATAGACCTGGCAATAGACGTCTTTCCGGTTCCCGGTGGGCCAACCAGACAAATGATCGGAAGGTTCCCCTTTTTGTTGAGAATATGAACAGCAAGATAATCTATTATCCTGTCTTTTACCTCTTCAAGGCCATAATGATCCTTGTTCAGAATCTCTATCGCCGATTTGATATCATCGTTATCTTCCGTGGATACACTCCATGGGTAGCTCAGCATCACATCTATATAATTCGCAGCAACACTGCTCTCCATAGAGCTGATTGGTATACTCTTATAATTTTTGATTTCTTTTGCTATCTTGTCATATACTTCCTGACTGCATCCCGCTTCATCAAGGCGTTTCCGAAATTCCTCTGCCTTTTCGTCCGTTCCATCTTCGCCCAACTCTCTTCTTATCACTGACATCTGTTCCCTGAGGATAAAATTTCTCTGATTCTTTGCAGATTCTTGATTTGTCTTTTCTGCAATCTCCCTTTTTATCTTGGAAACTTCAAGTTCCTCATCAATAATCTGAATCAGTCTGAATGCGCGCTCTTTCACATCCACCAGCTCCAAAAGTTCCTGCCTGTTATCATTTGGTATGGTTATATAATCTGCCATCGCATCAGTCAGTGAACCTATAGTGTCATTTGCCAACACCTTTGAAAATAGAACACTATTCCTGGTCATGCCACTGTCGGCGGACTCTCTGAGTTTATCTCGCAGAAGCGACATTATCGCTTTACGCTCATCTGCCGTTGTATCATCTTTATCTTCCAATTCCTGTACACTGCACATATAGCAGGTATTCTTCTTGTATTCCACAAGTTTTGCTCTTTTCGCAGACTGCAGCAGAACTCTCATGGTTTTATTGGAATTTCTGACATACTGCTTTATCTTTGCCACTACGCCAACAGGATAAAAAACAACCTTTCCGGCAACCTTTTCAGGCATCGGATTTGCAAGGAATACATAACTATCTTCTTTTACGGTATATTTCACAGCCTCACAAGCGTCTCGTTTTACTGCATCAAGATAAAACGACAATCCCGGCATAGCAACTCCATCCTCAAGACTGATCATTGCCATATTCTTTACTTGTTCACTCATACTTTTATCTCCGTTACTCTTAGACATTATTTATATATGCCTATAAAATAAGACGTTACTATACGCTTTCCCCGTGTAATAACGCCTTATCTGCAAAAGTCTGTCTAAGCACTTTCTCCATTATCTGTATTTGACTTTTTCTTTCTTGTACTGTTCTTTGATGCATCACTGCTATCGTTCTCTGCACCATCTCTATAGGAAAGAATCGGTTCTGCATCACCTGTTATAACATCCTTTGTTATAACGCACTTGGATATAGCAGGATTTGACGGAATCTCATACATAAGATTAAGTGTAGCATTCTCCATGATCGCACGAAGACCTCTAGCTCCTGTCTTACGCTCCATAGCCTCCCTTGCAATCTCTCTGAGTGCATCTTCCTCTATCTCCAGCTCTACATCATCCAGTTCAAATAATTTCTTGTACTGTTTACAAATTGCACTTCTCGGCTCTGTAAGGATCCTAACCAAAGCATCCTCGTCGAGAAGATCCAGCGTTACAGTCACCGGTACTCTACCTACAAACTCTGGAATCAAGCCAAATTTGATGAAATCATGTGGCATAACCTGCTTTAAAAGCTGTCCAACATCCTGATCTGACTGCTCTACCACCTCTGCATTGAAACCTATGGACTTCTGTCCAACTCTGTTCTCTATGATCTTCTCAAGTCCTTCAAAGGCACCACCACATATAAACAGAATATTTGTGGTATCTATCTGTATAAGCTCCTGGTGCGGATGCTTTCTTCCTCCCTGCGGCGGAACAGAAGCAACCGTTCCCTCTATAATCTTCAACAAAGCCTGCTGAACGCCCTCTCCAGAAACATCTCTGGTAATAGACACATTCTCGCTCTTCTTTGTAATTTTGTCTATCTCATCAATATAAATTATGCCATGCTCTGCACGTTCTATATCATAATCAGCAGCCTGAATAAGCTTCAGGAGTATATTCTCTACATCCTCTCCTACATATCCGGCCTCTGTAAGTGTTGTCGCATCCGCAATTGCAAATGGAACATTCAAAAGCTTGGCAAGAGTCTGGGCAAGGTATGTCTTACCAGATCCTGTTGGTCCAACCATAAGAATATTACTTTTCTGCAGCTCAACATCAAAATCTTTCTGTGCAAGGATTCTCTTATAATGGTTGTACACGGCAACCGCCAGTACTTTTTTTGCCTCTTCCTGACCTATTACATACTCATCAAGGAAGTTCTTTATCTCCCTAGGTTTAAGGAGATTGATATCTTCTAATTCGGTATCACCGAGCTCTTCGTCTATTATCTCAGTGCATATCTCAACACATTCATCGCAAATGTAAGCACCAGGACCTGCTATAAGCTTCCTCACCTGATCCTGAGTCTTGTTACAAAAAGAACATCTGAGCATCTTTCTATCGTCACTACGATTTGCCATTACAATACCTCTATTTTCACTATTTATTATATACCAGGCACAAAGTACAAACTATTACTCTGCACCTGGTATAATCCGACAGATATACACCTGCATCTAATATCTGTCACAAATTATCTGTTAGTTATAACGCTGTCTATAAGACCGTAAGCACAAGCCTCCTCAGCTGTCATCCAATTATCACGATCTGTATCCGCTGCTATAACATCAAGCGGCTTTCCTGTATTCTCAGCCAGCATCTTGTTGAGTTTTTCCTTAGTCTTAAGGATATGTCTGGCTGCGATCTCTATCTCTGTAGCCTGCCCCTGAGTTCCGCCAAGCGGCTGATGGATCATTATCTCTGAATTTGGAAGAGCATATCTCTTGCCCTTTGTACCGCCTGCCAGGAGAAATGCACCCATGCTTGCTGCCATTCCACAGCATATAGTTGAAACATCACACTTGATATATCTCATCGTGTCATATATTCCCATTCCAGCTGTAACTGAACCACCCGGACTGTTTATATAAAGTGAAATATCCTTTGAAGGATCTTCGGACTCAAGAAACAGAAGCTGTGCAATAACCAGACTGGCTGTTGTATCATTAACCTCATCTCCAAGGAAAATGATCCTGTCCTTAAGTAATCTTGAATAAATGTCAAATGTGCGCTCTCCGCGACTTGTCTGTTCTACGACATATGGTACTAATGCCATGTTATCTACCTCCAATACTGGTCAGAATAAACATCTCGGCTAAACCCCGATCATCAATTGCATGATCAACCCCGATTAAACCTCTTTAGCTGCATCAACGATAAGCTTGGCTGCCTTCTTAACAGCAACATCCTTCTTCATGCTTGTGATTTCCGCATCACCCATGAAGCCCTTGATATCCTCAAGCTTCATCTGATACTGCTCTGCCATCTTTGTAAGCTCCTCATCAACTTCCTCGTCTGTAGCTTCAATGTTCTCTGCCTTAACTACTGCCTCGAGAACTGCTCTCTGCTGGATTCTCTTAAGTGCCTGTGGCTTGAACTTCTCAAGAACGTCCTCCTCAGTTGCACCTACGATCTGCAGATACTGCTCAAACTTGATTCCCTGATACTGAAGATTCTGAGCAAACTCATCCTTCATTCTGTGCTGCATGTCCTCTACCTGAGCATCTGCAATATCCATAGTTGCATTCTCGATAACCTTATCAATTGCCTTAACTTCTTTCTCGTCTGCTGCTTCTTTTGTCTTCTTAGCAACGAGCTTATTCTTTACTTCTTCCTTGTACTGATCAAGTGTATCACATCCACCTACCTCGCTTGCGAACTCATCATTGAGCTCTGGAAGCTGTGACTCTGTGATAGAATTGATCTTGCACTTAAATACTGCTGGCTTACCTGCAAGTTCCTCAGCCTGATAATCCTCTGGGAATGTTACGTTGACCTCAACGTCTTCGCCGATACTCTTGCCTACAAGCTGATCCTCGAATGTATCAATGAATGAATGTGAGCCAAGTACAAGCTTGTAATTCTCACCCTTTCCACCCTCGAAAGGAACACCATCAACAAATCCTTCAAAGTCAAGTGTCACTTCATCCTCGAGCTTTGCCGGTCTTCCATCTACAAGTACCTTTCTTGCATTCTGAAGCTGCTCTTTCTTGATATCCTCAAGTACTTCATCATCTGTAACTTCTACATCTATCTTCTCAACCTCTACGCCCTTGTACTCGCCAAGTGTTACCTCTGGCTTAACAGCAACCTCTGCTGTGAAGATTAAATCTTTTCCCTTCTCGATCTGTGTAACATCGATTACAGGCTGTGAAGCGATCTCAAGCTCTGAAGCCATAGCTTCCTTTGGATAGTACTCGTTGATCATGTCATTTGCAGCATCCTCATAAAATACTGCAGGTCCATACATCTTCTCGATAAAAGCCATAGGTACCTTACCCTTACGGAATCCAGGAACATTGAATCTGTTCTTTGTCTTGTTGTAAGCCTTTACCATTGCCTTACCAAACTCTTCTGCTGGAACTGTGATAGTAAGCTTTGCCATGCTGTGCTCAAGCTTTTCTACTGTGAAACTCATCTTTTTATTTCCTCCTTAAAATGTGCAAATGGTGCCTTAGCCTTTCAATTAAGGCACTCAAGCAGCATCCATTTATCCTATAATTCTTTTGAATGTAAACAAAAGTCCACATCAATCATCGATTATATCATAATGGGTAAATGATTGTCTAGCACATTATACTAGAAAGTTACTAAAGTTATATACAATATCCCCCCTTTTTTATTGTTCAACAGCAAAGAAAAGACCTGATGCATAAATAATACACCAGGTCTTTTTTATTTCGTAAAACTTACGGATGTTTTACTATTGAGAACTTTCAGGAATTTAGGATAATCCAACTGAATTATTCAAATTCAGATCTTTCTTATCTTCTCTTTCTTATCTTCCTGACATCTGCTCTTCCTGTCTCTTGATCATCTGACGAACCATCTCACCGCCGATTGAACCAGACTGAGCTGAAGTTAAGTCTCCATTGTAGCCTTCTTTAAGATCTACACCGATCTCCTTTGCTACCTCCATCTTGAACTTGTCCATAGCACTCTTTGCCTGTGGAACACTTGTCTTGTTAGAGTTTGAACTTGCCATTTCCCTTTACCTCCAAATAAATTGATAATAATTTTTAAGACTTTCGTCTTGTTACTATTATGAGCAATATCAGGAAACTTATAATGGCAATTTCTGCTATAAAACATTCAATATTTTAATACTTCTTTTTAGTACTTCATCGGCTGCTCTTCGCCATTCATGACTCTGAGTGCACCCTGTGCAAGTGCAAGAAGCTCATCCTCTCCGGCATATACAGTAAATGGTGCGATAAATCCTGCTCTCTTCTCAAGTTCTTCACATGTATGCTTTGAATATGCAATACCACCTGTAAGGATGATCTGATCTACCTTGCCACGGAGAACTGTTGCCATTCCTCCTATATCCTTTGCAACCTGCTGATAGAATGCATCCTGAACAAGCTTCGCATGCTCATCGCCCTCATTAACAAGCTTCTCAAGATCTCTTGCATCGTTACTTCCAATATATGCGTTGAATCCACCCTTACCAACGAGTTTTTTCATAACCTCAGCCTGTGTATACTCACCTGAAAAGCACATCTTTACAAGAGCTCCTGAAGGGACTCCGCCAGCTCTCTCTGGTGAGAATGCTCCATCGCCATCAAGTGCATTGTACACATCAACAACCTTGCCGTGATCATGTGCGCCAACTGACACACCGCCACCCATATGTACAACGATCAGGTTCAGATCTGTGTACTTCTTACCAACTTCCTTTGCATATCTCTTGGCAACAGCCTTCTGGTTGAGCGCATGGAACACACTTACTCTTGGGAGTTCCGGAACACCCGAAAGTCTTGATGAAGGCATAAGCTCATCAACAACAACAGGGTCAACTATATATGAAGGAACACCAAGTTCATCTCCGATCTCTCTTGCAAGAATACCTCCAAGATTTGATGCATGCTGTCCCTGCTTACCGATCTTCAGATCCTCAAGAAGATCATCACTTACTTCGTATGTTCCGCCTGGAATAGGCTTAAGCATTCCGCCACGTCCCACACAGACATCAAGTGTCTTGATATCAAAATTCTTTTCAGCAAGTACGTCAAGAATAACCTTCTTTCTGAAATCCTTCTGGTCAACTATCATGTTAAATCCTGCAAGTTCCTCTGTTGTATGTCTGAGTGTCTCCTCAAACAAAAGCGTCTCATCCTCAAACACACCAATCTTTGTTGATGTTGAACCTGGATTAATTATAAGAATCTTATATGACATTTTCTAAAACCTCCATTTTCAAATATCTCAAATGTAAAATATCGAATATCCACATTCACACTTCACCGGAATTATTTGTTCGCCTTAAGTGATTCAGCAACAACCGCTGCAAGTGCTATTGAATTAAGTTTAACCTCAAATGTATCTGATCTTGATGTAAGGATTACAGGTGCATCAGTACCTGTGATGATACATCTGTTCTTACATTTTGTTGTATGAACAAGTGTCTTATATACAAGGTTACCTGCATGAATATCCGGGAACAGAAGGATATCTGCATCTCCTACTATCTTTCTGTCTGTAGCACCCTTGTGGATTGCTGCCTCCGGCTCGATGGCAAGATCCATTGAGAGAGGTCCATCAACGATACAACCAGTTATCTCTCCATTCTCGTTCATCTTGGTAAGCTCTGCTGCATCAACAGTTACAGGCATCTTAGGATTTACAACCTCAACCGCTGCGAGTGGAGCAACCTTTGGACAAGGTATTCCACAAGCATGGGCAACCTCTACTGAGTTCTCTATGATCGACTTCTTTTCCTCAAGTGAAGGATATGTCATGAATGCAACATCTGTGAGATACAGCAGTCTATCGATTCCAGGTATCTCAAACACACACACATGTGAAAGTGGCTTGCCATTTCTGAGTCCAACTTCCTTGTTAAGTACGCTCTTAAGGAAATCCTTTGTTGAGAGAAGTCCCTTCATATACATATCAGCCTTATGATCATGAACAAGTTTCACTGCCTTAAGTGAAGCCTCTATATCATCTGGCTCATTTACGATCTCATAACCTGTAAGATCCATACCGATCTGATCTGCGACCTCTCTGATCTTTGCCTCGTCACCCACAAGTATAGCATCTGCGATTCCCTTCTCCTTCGCTGCCTTTACAGCCTCAAGAATAGGCGCATCCTGTGCTACTGCAACTGAAACAGTCTTTCTGCTGCACTTTGAAACCTTTGCCAATAAATCATCAAAACTTTTACTCATCTTTCGCACCTCACGCAAAATATTATTTATACAAATCCATGTTGTATGTTATCACTAAAAATTATAAAGGTCAACCGCATTGTAGAAACTTACATATTATTGTCATTCATCGTTTTCGGAATATTTTTTTCTGTATATAACCAATCCGGCTGATGTCAAGACTGCCATCACCAGTACAGCAACCGTCACTGTCAACGGAACATTATCGCCCGTCCCTGGCGATCTTTTTTTCGTCTCCGTGGTTATCTCTGTCGTTTCTGTAATCTCTGTGGTCTCTGTCGTTTCTGTCGTCTCTGTAGTTTCTGTCGTCTCTGTAGTTTCTGTGGTCTCTGTCGTTTCTGTGGTCTCTGTCGTTTCTGTCTCTTCATTCACAATAACCACAGGATTCTTCCTATCATATCTCTTTTTCATAGTGTTAATATCCACTTTTATATCACTCTTCACATACCCGGACGGCGCACTTAACTCTTTTATGTAGTACATTCCTGCAGGGACATTATCAAATCCGGCATAACCATCCTTGTCCGACACCGCTCTCCGGATCAGCTTATTTGTTTTCGACTCATACAGTCCAAACTCAGCCCCCTCCAGTGCCTTTTTCATTCCTGCATCAGTCTTATATATGTACACGGAACCATAATGATTTTTCACCACCTTAACAGGAATATTCTCGTATTGATCTTTGTCTATAACCACTTCTATTTTCCCCTCAGAATCAGTATCCACCGGCAGGTACCCATCAGGAGCCTTATCCTCGATCACATAATATTTTCCAGGAGAAACATATTCAAATTCAACATATCCATCTTTATCAGTAGTTTTCTCATCAATTTTCTCTCCGCTTTCAGATGAGTACAGACTAAATACAGCCCCACTCAAAGGTTTGTTGCTGATATCATCTACTTTTATCACATAATGCGGGTT
>USSH01000047.1 GCA_900557435.1 uncultured Coprococcus sp.
TTATTTTTCCTAATTTTTATTTTTTGGGTTTTGCCCTTTTTTTATTTTTAGCCGGTTTACATCTGAGTATTGCTATTTTTTCTGGCCGCCATAGACTCATCTATAGATTTAATTTCACTGCGGCTGATCTCTATACTGTCTTTCAGCACTCGTATATTATTAAAATATTGCGCCAGCTCCTGTGGCGGATTATCCTTTGCCTGCTCATAAAAATACTTGCCCAATTCAACCATATTTCTTTCTATCATCTGTGTCTCATTGCTGATCTTATTATTCAGCTTTGCCTTCTGCGCCGCATCCTTTGTCTCATCCACAGCATCGTTTGCGAATTTCTTTGTCTTGTTAAATACATCCTGAAAAAAATCTGACATACAATATATTCCTCCATTTATTGTTATTTATTTAAAGAGTGCCATAAACCTTTTCCAAAAAAAGACCGGGAACTACGAATATATCATCATCCCCGATCTCTTTTTCATTTTATCTGTAAATTAAGCTCTTATCTACTCATCTATGTACTTATTGAGAGTATCTACAACATCATTGAGATTATAAGGCTTTGCAATATAATCGTCCAACTGGTTCTCCAGGATTCTCTCCTTGTCCCCGAACATTGCCCTAGCTGTAACCGCGATTATAGGAAGTCTCTTCCTCTTCTCCTTACGCTCTATCTCTCTGATCTCCTGTGTGGCTGCTATACCATCCATAACTGGCATCTGTACATCAAACAGTGCCGCGTCATATATCTTTGTCTTGAAAAGTTCAACCGCCTTCTGACCATTCTCTGCTATATCGTATGAGAAACCTGCCATACCGAGAAGTTTTCCGATAACCTGTTGGTTGACCGGTTCATCCTCTGCGACAAGGATTCTCGCCTTGCTGTGTGCATTGATGGAGAATACCGCTGGTTCCTCTTTCTCCTGAAGGAACTCGTCTGCTGCATCAGCACCCTTGATAACTTTGAGTGGTATCTCAACTATGAATGTAGAACCAATGTCTTCCTTACTCTGTACAGTGATGTTACCACCCATGAGTTCTACAATCTGCTTGGTGATAACGAGTCCAAGTCCTGAACCACCGTACTTTCTTGTATCAGATGCATCAACCTGGCTGAATCTTATGAACAGCTTGCTCATATTCGCCTCAGAGATACCGATACCTGTATCTGCAACTGCCATTCTTATCTTGATCTTATTCTCACCATCATCCATGGAAGCGATCTTGACCCTCACACTTCCCTCAGATGTAAACTTGATCGCATTTGAAAGGAGACAGTTGAGAACCTGCTGGATTCTCTGTCCGTCACCACGAACAAGCTTTGGAATATTGCTGCCAAATGAACAATCGAGCTGCAGACCCTTGTTCGTTGCAATAGGAACCTGTGCTGCAACCGTATCCTCAATAGCTGTCCTGATGTCAAATGTCTCTTCTTTAATCTTGTACTTTCCTGCCTCAAGCTTACTTATATCAAGGATGTCATTGATAAGTCTAAGCAGTGTATCTGCACAGTTCTTAGCTGTTATAAGGTTATCCCTATAATCTGCCTGAAGGTCTTCTGCCATAAGTGTAAGCTGGAGCATACCAAGAATTCCGTTGATAGGAGTTCTTATCTCATGGCTCATATTTGCAAGGAACTCAGCCTGAGTCTTATATGCAGCATTGGCATCAACGATTGCCTTGCTAAGTTTCTCCTCAGTCTCTTTCTGCTTTGTGACATCAATTACTACCATGTTGATGTAATCAGCCTCGGACTTATACATAACCGTGTTGAACACCTTCTGAAGCGACTCCATAGTGATCTCAACATCCATGAGGTCTCCCTCTTTTGTGCCTGAGTTATTGTATGCTGTGAACCAGGCATTTATATCCTGAAGGACCTCTATCTTGCTCTCCTTGAGGATCTTATCCTTGTAGTCTGACACATCAAGCTTGAAGTACTCTCCAAATATCTCATTGGCATCAACTATCTCATAACTCGTTCCATTTACCGGATCGTTGATTATCTTTGCCTGAGCAAACCCGATAGGAAGATTCATGAACAGTTTCTTGTACTTGTCACTCTTGTTAGCAGATCCTGCTACGCCTCCTCCAAAGGCAAGCATGATCAGCACTGCTGCCACCGCTGCCAGAACACCGCAAATGATAGCTCCCACTCCAACATTTGCTATGCCAAGCACTCCGGCAAGCAACGCCAGAACTGCCACGACAATGGCAAGCGGTTTAATCCCAATTTCCTTAATTTTGTCCATTAATGCACCTCTGTTCTTGTAAATTTTTCTATATATAGTGCTTTTATACACATAGAACATATCTATATGTAATCACATAGTTACATTATATTATAAATAGCAAACAAGGTCAACGTTCACAACGTTTTTTATGCTGAAAAATATACAAATTTTATTCATCATTTTGTACAATATAGACTATTTGTATTATGTGTCAATGTGCATATTCTCTTACTTTTATTCTTTCCTGCACAACTGCTCCGCGAGCTTCATTGCCGCTTCAAGTTTTGTAGTATCATCCTCAAACACGTACTCATCTGAATCTTCAGTATTGGTATTGGCATTTTCCTCTTCAGGATCTTTCACATCGCCATCCTCCGACTCAGAACACGCCTCTTCATTGTCAGGATCTCCCACATCCTCTGTTGCCGTATCGTCTGCTGCGGTCTCCTCTCTGCGTGATTTTTGGAGGCTGTCCTTCTTCCCCTTTATTGATTTCATGTTCATAAGAAACGCAAAAACAAGCCACCCAGCCAGAGTGATCAATATTCCCGCATGAAGTCCTCTAGGGAAATATTTGAATTCAATAGTATGCGCCCCGGCTTTAAGATCAAGTGCTATGAATGCTCCAGCAACAGTCTGTATATCCGCCTCTTTGCCATCGACATATGCCGTCCAGCCCGAATCATAAGGTATAGATGTAAACATTAGCCCATCCTCTTCCGGAGCTATTCGGCCTTTTACATATCCATCCTCGAACACAGATGTCTTGAACTGAACTTTTGACCATCTATCATATGCCGCATCAAAAGCTGCGCTGTTCATCGTTGCCAATGTCAACCTGGCTGATGTGTTATCAGGAACCCCTTCCGAGAAACAGTACTCGATCTCAACATGAGCCCCTTTTGACAAATGCCCAATGTGATATGTCTGATACTGAAGTCTCTCATAGTTCTGTTCCTGTCCGTCTACATATGTTCTCAGCTTTGTAATGCCATTGCAGTTGGCGATCATATAGAGATCGTTCTGGTCCTCTGTTATATCAAAACTCAGACTGAAACTTGTTATGCCAGGAGTTATATCAGACAGTGCAAAATATTCACTGTACTGATTGTCATGTGTTATCGTTATATCATTGCTCGACCCTGTGATCTCCGGATATATCTGACTGAACGTTCCTGCCACGCCTGTAGATTTTTCTACAAAATTATTGATGCTCTCGAACATATTTCCCGCGTCACTGGT
Source organism: uncultured Coprococcus sp. (assembly GCA_900557435.1). Lineage (GTDB taxonomy): Bacteria > Bacillota > Clostridia > Lachnospirales > Lachnospiraceae > Coprococcus. The sequence continues at coordinate 3,474 of USSH01000047.1, forward strand.
CCAGTCTTTGAGTTCCTCATTCACCATAAATCCAAGCTTGAGAGCGCGCTCGTTCTGATATATGTCCACGTCTCCCACCGTGTCAAGATAGTTCATGTCATATGACATATACTCATCCGGTCTTCTGAACACATTTCTGATTCCAAGGACAGCACTTGACACCGGATTGGCACCATCAAAAAGGAATTCATTTGCGCCTGTATAGAAGCCCAGTCCGTGCATAGCATTTACCAGATCACTGGACACGGTCGATCCAAACAGACTTACGCCTTGCATATTGTAATACGTGGATTCATCCACAACTTTTGTTGCAACCAGCTCTGATCTGTATGATGAATTGTCATGTTTTACCGAATCTATAGCCGACTGAAGTTCTGCTGCTCCGCCGTAATAATCCGGTATATACACCGTTCCGTTGCTCTCATATCCCTTTGCCGCACTGAATATGACCTCAGTCAGGCACACGATAGCCATCACAAGAGACACAGCGAACCTTCCGCGCCCTTTGATCATGCTCAGTATCAGCATCACGATAGAATAGGCGACAAAAAGAAGCCATGTGAGCATGATGACTGTCTTGTCAAAATCAATGTTCTTTTTTGCATACATAAGGAATCCAAATGCAGCAACAATGCCAGCCAACACACCTGGGAGCTGCTTACGGTCAGTCTTGGTCACAGCCTCATACCCCATTGTGAGAAGAACAAATATAAACAAAAACGAAAATCTGTTAGGTATTCCATACTGATCATGGAATCCGTGCCAGATATAGTTTAACAGTACATTGTTAAAACTCATCATAAGAAATACAAGCAATATGATATTTTTTAATTTCTCATACCACTTTATCTTCGTATTGAATATATATATACCTATGAGAAGTATAGCAAATGTTCCACAATACAGATTCACTCCACCGTCAAAGCTCTGGCTTTTTATAGGCGTTGTCAATACAAACATCTGCTTTATCATATCCCAGATACTTCCATACCATTCCCACTTTGGATAATTTCTGGTGGCAGATGCCGTCGTGTTGATTCCAATATATGCAGGGATCAACAAAAATGCAGACATTGCCGCAGCCAAAACCGATGTCCCTGCAAATCTCAAAGTGTCCTCAGCGCCCTTATATATGTTCTTATGATTGGTAAGAATAAACTGGATCACAAGGAACACGCATATCATAAAGCATATATAATAGTTACAGAGAAGCCCATAAAACAGGCTCAACGTATAAAGCTTATAGTTGCTTCCATCCTCCATCATCTGCTCAAAGCCCTGCATGACAAGCGGCAGTATGAGTATACAATCCATCCACATAAGATTCCAAGAATATCCGATCACATAATTGCTCAAAGCATACGCTATTGCAAATGGAATTATTAACACGCTGTTCTTGTCCTTGCACTTGTACCCAAGGTAGCTAGCCATCGTAAGTCCCGACAATGCAATCTTGATACTTATCAACAGGCACATCGCTATGTACAAATGCTCCCTGTCAAATACAACTATAATAAAATTAAGAGGACATGACATGTAGTAGGCTATTATATCGATCAGATTGCTTCCCATACCAATATCCCAGGTATAAAAAAGGCTTCCTTCGTTTTTGAGTTTATCCTGATAGTCCGAGAAAAACGGAAGATACTGATGAAGACTATCCACCATGGTAAGACTATGTCCGCCAAAAGGACCTATCTCTGCTATGATCCACAGAACCAACATAAACACTGCCGGAACAAGGAAACAAATAACCATAATATAGTTATCCGACAGTATACTCTTCAGCGATTTTTTATTCTTTTTGAATACAAAACATTTGCTGAATATGTAATTGATCACAAGCACAACAACCTGTACAACTATTTTGGAAACGAATTCATTATATCTGAATGAATCACAGAGCAGATTGGTTCCAACGACCTCCACGATCATAGCAAAGAGACGCATTCCAACAAAGGATACAAATTCTCTGAGGATCTCTCCTATACTTTTTCTGTGTTCTGATTGAAACACATAGAATCCATTTGCAAAATACGCAAATAAAATAGCCAGCATGATAGCTATAACGTTGGCTTCGCTCCGGCTCAGATCAGTGACAAGTCTGAGCACAAAAAATGACACCAGATTGACCGCCGTGGTCAATCCCCCGGCTATGACATATCTGACCATCTCTTTCTCCATGAGTTTCTTTATCTTGTCCAAATACATATTCATATCACTATACCGTTCCCTCACACCTTATATCTCACACAATGTACGCAGCGTCAGGAATACCGCGTCTGATGGCATTCCTGACATGCATACCCTGTTTATACTATTCAATAGTTATAACAAATATGATGTTCTATTGATAGTTACATGTTATTAATTTTAATATCTGTTATTTCGCAAGCTCCACCTACTTCATAGCCGCAAGCAGATATATAAGCGGTGAATTCCAGTAGATAGTAACCTCGTTGCATGAATAGCTCTGTGCATTGTCAACATAGCATCTCTCCTTTGGAAGCTTTGCAAGAACTGCCTTTGCATATGGATCCTCAAGATTTCCATCGGCACCACCAACAAGCATTCCAGGCATTGCCTTGCCCAGTACCTCTGAAGGTCTGTGGTGTGGATTCTCAGGAGTCTGTGAGCCATATCCTGTCACGTAACAGTAGCTGACTGCGTTTCTTCCGAGGATATAGTTGAGCTGGTCTGCCGCGTAGTCCACATATGAATCATCGCCCAGAACCTTTGATGCCATGAACAGGAGGATTCCGTTATCCGCAACTACCATGTTACTTCCCCATACATAAGAGCCGCCTGTTGTTGATCCGAAGCCGCTGCCTGTGTAGTTATCTACAAGCTTGTCAGCACCCTTCTTAAGTATCTCCTTCTCTGCTGCGCAATCCTTTACATTTACACAGTAGTCATATATTCCATAATATCCGACATCTGCCCATCCAAGGCCGTACTTCACACTTCCATCGATGGCTGTCTTCACATAATCATTATAGCTATCATCACCTGTTGCGATATACAGCTCGGCTGCTGCCCACAGATACTCATCACCGTCATTGCTGTCAGGATACTCGCCTGTAACTATGTTTCCAACATTCTTAAAGCCTGCGTCACCCTGATGCTGCTCGAGATACTTCCATGCCTTCTGAGCAGCAGCAAGGCATGAATCTACAAATGCCGCATCGTACTGTCTGTATACAACTGAAGCCTTTGCCATAACAGCCGCAAAATCGCCTGTCGCTGTGTTAGATATAGGTGAGAGAATCATCTGTGCAGTCTCTTCAACAGCCATCACTGTCTCAGGGAACACCTCTCCGGTAACCTTGTGATAAACTCCGCCGCTGGTCTCATCCTGCATCTTGAGCATCCAGTCAAGCTCGTATCTTGCCTCATCCAGAACGTCAGGAACACCGTTGCCGCTCTCAGGGATTCCGATAGCATCATCCTTTGCCGCATACTCTGAATCCTCATATGTGAGGAGCAGATCCTGTACCGCCTTTGCACCAGGAACTACATATCTTCCGTAATCTCCGGCATCATGCCATCCTCCGGTCACATCCTTTGCTACGTCTGAGCCGTATACTATGGCAGTTCCTGTGTGACATGCAGCGTGTGCAAAATCACCGGCTATGTCTGAATCAAGCTCTGTTCCACATCTCTGATCGTAGAGCATGAGCACTGACGCCTTGTATATATCGTCATACACGCCAGCCCCAACAGGGAACTCATATGATTCTGCTCCGGTGTCAAGAACTATCTTGTATGTACCCGGATCCTTGACATCAGAGAAATCTATAACCGCACATTTGTCGCCGACAGCAGGATCGTAATCCCATCCGGATACGTCTCCCTTGCTGACTACCTTGTCATCAAGGGTGCTCTTTACCTCGTAGCTCTTGGCGTCTCTGTCTGTCACTGTGGCAAGCTTCTTGGCATCCTTGCCGTACCCCATCTGGTTGATATTTACCAGCTTTGGATCAGGAATGCCCTCAACGCTCTGTGCGCTTGAGGCATCAACTACAGTGAGCTTGATATTGTCAAAATATACCTTGTGAGGCACGCCGTCATCGCCAACGCCCTCGAAATGTCCCAGATTCATGCACATTCTCGGTGCCGGATCCGATGCTTCACTCATGGTGAACTGGTTGGATATGTGCTGCGTCTCAGTGCCTATCGTTATGTCATCCATCACATATGCGTGGTAATCGCCTCCATTTATCTGAAGTCTGTACTGAAGTCCTCTCTCAATGGTGCTGTGCACGTCAAATGACAGCTCATACACACAGTCCTGGTTGAGCTCAAATCCGTCATAGTATATCTGGTTCGCATAATCCAGGCTTCCCGTTCCGGTTATATCCAGACACAATTCTCCGTTCTCAGCTCCGAGTACGGCTTGTCCGCCATTTGAATATGTATGGCACTCGTCCGTGTCATTGTCATCAAAGTTCAGGTCTATCAGGACATCCCCTGCCTTGACCTCTGTCTTCTCCTGTTCAGCCTCCTCCGAAGCAGCCTCCTCTGTCTCCTCCTCCGAGGTCGCAGCCTCGCTGGTCTCCGCCTGGCTTGTCGCCTCTGTCACATCGTCCTTACCCTGACCTCCGCAGCCCGCCAGCATCGACATAGCCATCGCTGCTGCCATAGTCACCGCAAGTACCTTTCTCATTTTCGCCATGTTAACCCTCCATAAACCTTATAATATCCTGAAACGCCATATGTCCCCCAAAGATATCAAGTGCGCTCCCTATCGTCACATCTATCTTATCCCTTCCAAGACTTTTGAGCTGCTCCAGATCGCCAAATGATGCCACACCTCCCGCATATGTCATCGGAAGTCTGCCCCATCTTCCCAGCATATCTGCCACACGTGTCTCTATTCCGGAAGCCTTGCCCTCCACGTCAACAGCATGAATCAGATACTCATCACAGTACTCCGAGAGCTTATCAAGCGTATCCTCATCCACCTTTACATTTGTGAATTTCTGCCATCTGTCGGTGACGATATAATACTCTCCATCTCTCTTTCTGCATGACAGATCAAGCACCAGATGCTCTCTTCCAACTGCATTCACAAGTGCATTCAGGTTGTCGTAATTTATCTCTCCATCCCTGAACACAAATGAAGTGGCGATCACGTGGGAAGCACCCATGTCTATAAACGCCGCTGCGTTGTCAGCATTTATCCCGCCGCCTATCTGCAGCCCGCCAGGGTATGCTTCAAGAGCCAGCTTCGCCTGGTGCACATCTGCATCATAGTATTCGCTGGATGCCGGATTTAACAATATGATATGTCCGCCTGTAAGACCATATCTCTTATACAGATCAGCAAAAAAACTACCATCCTGCTGCGACACAAAGTTTTCCTCCGCTCTGTCGCCTTCGTCGCACAGACTTCCGCCAACTATCTGCTTTACCTGTCCATTATGAATGTCTATACAAGGTCTGAATCTCATATTATCTATCTCCCATCGTGTTGATCCTGATGACACACTGTTGCTATCTGCACTTATATATGATTTGCACTGCCTATCCTCGCATGCAGCATAGCAAGCTTATCTGCATCTGTACGTTACATCATTTGCCCATATAAAAGTTATTCTATCATACTAATTCCAAATATGACACCATAAATACTCTAACCTCTCAAAACTTTATTTGATTACAGCACGCAAAGGCTTTACAATAGAGTTAATTATGCGTGTTACAAAAAGAAAGGGGAAACTTATTTATGAATTACTCACTGAAAGCCGAACTGGACAACTGTTACTCATTTGCCGACTCTTTGGATAACGACGGATACGGAGCCCGTCAGAAAGCAGGTATTAAGACCAGAGAGATGCTGCAGTTCGACCTTCTTCAGTTTCTGGCATATCTGTCCAGCTCAGATCCATCCGAGCTCACATTGGAGATAAAATTTATACGTGAATATCTGAACCAGCACTTCACAACTGACAGATTCCGCACATTCAAATACGAGAGGACAACCGGTGATTTCGCACAGACTCCGCCAAGATCCCTCACATATTTTGTTCAGGGAGATCTCGCCCGGATGAAAGTCAATCCAAAGACAGTGTACCGTTCAAGGGACTATGTCCGCATGTTCAAGCTCATGGGGCAGGAGTTCATCGCCTGCAACAACCAGACCGATGAAAAAGAGATAGCAAGGCTGACCGGTTACTGCCTGATGCTCGACAAATATTTAAAATCAATGAATCTGTATGCAATCGATCCAAGTCCGCTTCTCGACAAATACAATGCACTGCCACAGAATCCGGCGGTGTCCAGCCAGCCCTCAACAAACGTTGGCCAGACATCACCGGAACCGGTAAAGGATGTTGACACTCTTCTCGAGGAACTCAATTCCATGACAGGGCTGGAGAGCGTCAAGAAGGATATCACCAATCTGGTAAACCTGCTCAAGATCAAAAAGCTCAGAGAGGAAAATGGCATGAAACAGCCATCCGTCTCGCTGCACCTTGTGTTCTCGGGAAATCCCGGCACCGGAAAAACCACAGTTGCAAGGCTTCTCGCCAATATATACAAAGGACTCGGTGTTCTCTCAAGAGGACAGCTTGTGGAGGTTGACCGCGGCGGACTCGTGGTGGGATACATCGGACAGACAGCCATTAAAACCTCAGAGGTTATTGAATCTGCCCTCGGGGGGATCCTGTTCATAGATGAGGCGTACACCCTTACAGCCGGCAAAGGGGAAAATGACTTCGGACAGGAAGCGGTTGACACTCTCCTCAAAGCGATGGAGGATCATCGGGATGACCTCATCGTCATAGTAGCCGGATACCCAGATCTTATGGAGCAGTTTCTAAGTTCCAATCCCGGTCTGCGCTCAAGATTCAACAAGTTTATTACATTTGAGGATTATACCGGAGACGAGCTCATGTCTATCTTTGAGAGCATGTGTTCAAAGCAGGAATACAGACTTGACGATGAAGCCAGAGAATATGCGAAGAAATTCTGGTCTGACAAAGCAGCCAACCACGATGATACATTTGCAAATGCACGTGAAGTCAGAAACTTTATGGAGGCAGCCATCTCCAGACAGGCAACAAGAATCGTCTCTATGGACAAGATAGATGTGGACACCCTGGCAACCCTGATCAAAGATGATCTCATGGCGTAAGAGAGTCATTTTATATAAAGAGGAGGTATTTTATTTTGAACAAATCAGTTACAACGGATAATCCAATCATGAATTTTCTCACCATAGTGTGCGATATAGTCATCCTACATTTTTTGTGGCTTTTGACTTCACTGCCTGTGTTGACCATCGGAGCGTCAACCACAGCACTCTACTACACTACGATGAAGTGCATAAGAAACGGACAGGGCGGCGTGGTCAAAATGTTTTTCAAGAGCTTCAAGGATAACTTCAAACAGGCCACAGGGATCGGAATTCTTGCCCTTGTCGCAGGATTCATATGCATATTTGACATGTATTACGCAATCAGCAGGGACATAAAGGGTATGATGATCATATTCACCATCATGTCACTTATATACCTGTTCACTGTGCTCTATGTTTTTCCTTTGCAGGCGCAGTTCGAGAACACTGTGAAAGCCACCATAAAGAATGCATTCCTGATATCTATAAAGAATCTTCCGTGGACGCTGCTTATGACAGCCATAACCGCTGCCATGATCGTTCTCAGCTACTTTTTCTCTGCTTTTCTCGGCATCATGCTCATATGCGCCGCAGGACTGCATGCATACCTCTGTTCTCTTATATTTGTACATATTTTCAAGGAATATATGCCGGAGGAAGAAGACAAAGCCGACGAAGATTTTCACATCGACTAGCGTCCTTTTCCTACACATACAGATGAATAATATATATTACGTGCGCCGGCGCTCTTAAGGAGACTGGCGCACACGTCTATTGTGACACCCGTAGTATAGATATCATCCACTATCAATATATTTTTATACTGAGTATATATTCTTCCGACAGACATGGACATCTTGATATTGTTCGCCCTCTCCAGATTATTGAGCTCCTTCTGAGGTGCTGTATATCTGTTCCTTACCAGCATATCGGGACACAATGGCAGCTCAAGTTCTTTCGCCAAAACCTTTGCCAGTTCAAGTGCCTGATTGTAG
>USSH01000048.1 GCA_900557435.1 uncultured Coprococcus sp.
CTTCCCAAATTTTGATGATCTCAATTGGGTGGGCAAAATAGAAATCAGGTTCATTGATTAGGCAGACCGGATTTGATATATTGATCTCACAAGTTACTTAACTTGTAGCAGAAATGCATAAAGAGGCTATGGTGGTGGTTCCTTCTTTAACAGGTGGACGATATGAAAATTACCGCCACCGGTTTCCTCGTTTTTTAGAAATTATTGATAATCGGAACTGGCTTATGTTTGGATGTTTGATGAAGGGAGAGAATGTTATGAACAAGATATTGCTCAGACGAAAAAATAAAGTGATTCTTGGCACTGGCACAGCAACAGTGGCAAATGATCGTTATATAACAACCATCATGAAGAATATAGAAAATCTTGGATACACATTTTCTCAGGAAGTATTTGATGCTCTTAGAACATATAGTGATGATGAGCTTGTGAAGTTCTACTTTGAACTTGAGAGTACACTTGTGGAACTTGTCGGGGCAAATGTTGAATATATGCCGATGTATGCGGATTTTCCTATGGGCGTGATGGACGCGGATTCCGCAGAGTTATACATAAACGCAATGATACATTACTGGTCTGGCGGAACTCTGTATCCAGAAAGACATAGGAAAGGTGGTAAGTGCAGACTCCCACTTTTTGAGGAGACAAAGGTCAGGGTGATCACGCTTGGAAACAGTGATGACATAAGACAGATATTTGAAAACATCTGTATGTCCAGAACATCTATATCCATGACAGATAAGTTGGATATAGCATATATATTTGAACATGAAAATGTGAAACTGCCTGATGAGATTCCGCACAAGGAGAATGCTGCGTATATAGCTGCTCTTTATCTGCAGAAGAATCCTCTGGCAAGTGCCAGCGAGATCAGAAAGTATATAAAGACTGCAACGGATGTACTGCGTCTTGTTACAGCGATGAGCGATGGCGATGTAAGCCTTGCGGAGAATACGAGATACAAGAGTTTCTCCCGCAGACAGAGAAGAATGATCATGGAGCTTTTGTCCAGTTGTTCTAATATAGTGGAGGACATGCTGAGATATAAGGAGAGATGGATCAGAATTGGAGAGAGAATACATCCTTCTGAGTTTGACTGCAGCAGATATACTCTGGCATATGACAGGGCGATAAATGCATTTGACAATTTGAGAAATAACAGGAAGAAAGAGACATTTGCAAGTAAGGTTGAGTTTGATCTGGCATACGGTGAGTATGTAAGTGCGCTTGCTGAACTGGTGAAGAGACCGGGGGAGCTGGCAAGACGACTAGATCAATTGCTCAGGGTGACATTCACGGACAGTCTGGCAGATACAGCTGATTCAATGGATACAGATATGCATGACAAAGACAGGGAAAGAGCATATAAAGAATCTGTTATAAGAAGCTTTGAGTCTGTTGCGGAGGAGGTGTCGACACCCGTGCTGCTTCAGGTGAGAGAACATTTTGCACACAGATCGGAGCAGACAGATGTGAGAGTGTTCTTCCCAAAAGGAAGCCTTGCAAAGTGCCACTGTGAGAGCAATGCTCTCCCTGATATAGATGAGAGATACTGTGAGGAAGTGGTACGTGTCTGTGAAAAAGCACTTGTGAATATCTATGGAAAGAGAGAGCCTATTGGCAAAGTGTATCTGTCTGAGGACTACAGGAATTACGTGGTCCCATTCAGCCAGAGAAGTGCCGGCAAGGCGCTTAAGACCATAGTCAGAGGTTCAAGACTTCCTATAGCTTCGCAGACAAATGCTGTGAGGGCATTTATCTGGTGGACGAACATGGATAACAGCGATGGAGAGTTTTTCGATGATGGCAGAGTCGATATAGATCTGTCAGCAGCCATATTTGACGAGAACTGGAACTACATGGAGCACGTGTCATATACCAACCTGAGATCGGCAAAGTACAAGGCGTGCCATTCGGGTGACATTGTAAATGGCGGTCCGGTGAACGGCGATGGTGTCAGTGAATTTCTTGATGTGGACATAGATTCTGTTGTGAAATATGGTGCAAGGTATGTGGTGTACCAAGTGTACAGTTTTACAGATCAGACCTATGCGGATATGCCTCACGCAATGTTTGGCTGGATGGAAAGATCGGATGTGAGTTCGGGCGAGATATACGAGCCGAAGACAGTTGAACAGAAGATGGATCTCACAGCAAACAGTACTGCGTGCGTTCCAGTTATATTTGACTGTGTGAGAAGGGAATTCATCTGGTGTGATATGAATTTGTCACTCACTGGAGTTCACACTCACATCGGGGGGAATAATGTGGAGAGTAATATCTCAGGGATCACTGCGGTATGCTATTCCATGGTGAACATGAAAAAGCCAAACCTTTATGATCTTATAACCCTCAATGTAAGAGCCAGGGGTGAATTTACATCGGACAGGGAAGAGGCAGATCTTGTGTTTGACGTTGAGCTGTGGACAGAGACAGGCATGGTTGAGACGAAATCAGATAAACAGAAGACAGACCAACACCGAGCTGATGAACAAGAGATAGAGCATGATGAGAAATCTCAGGGCAGTAAAGTGATAACACCGTATGATACGGAACTATTCATGAGAGAGTACCTGTGATCGCTTTCGTAGACAATTAGATTACATTTGGATAACCGCCATATATAGATTATACACCTATATCTGGCGGTTATTTTGATAATGAGATTGTAATAAGATTGGGGCTTTGTTACAATTAATATATGAAAAAACAGCATCAAAAAGACAGCATCAAAAATGCCACATAGGAAATTAACATTATTGATCTTATACAGTATCACAGAAGGGGGTGATTCTTTATGAAGAAGCATGTTAACTATTTTATGATTGTAGCTTTTGTACTTATAACAGGATTTGCGTTGATGAGGGGAAATGTATTTAGTGCAAATGCTGCTGAACAGACAAAGGAGAATGTCACGGTATGTGAGAATGGTCACACACCTGCGAATGAGTGGGTGATCAAGCGATATGCCAGATTCAATTCAGATGGTGAAAGGGTAAAGTTATGCAAGGTATGTGGAATTGCAGTGAAGTGTGAAAAAATCCCATGTATAGCATCTGTCAAAGTTATCCATAAGAAGCTTGTATGTAACGGCAAGGCATTTACACCACAGGTCCAGGTCACAGACAGGAATGGAAAAAAGATAGCGGCATCTAATTATACGGTGAGGTATTATGACAATGTATGGCCGGGAAGAGCTGTTACCAAAGTCACATTTAAAGGCAATTACAGGGGAACGATTGAGCGTGCTTTTAAGATATATCTTGGCAAGGTAACCCTGATAAAGGTGGAGAATACTGCATGGGGAGCAAGAATGGTCTGGTCAACACCCGGAAACAGATCATATGCATACCAAATATATAGAAGCATAAATGGCGGAAAGTATGAATTGCTGTTTACATCGATGGTGGGAGGAGGAAGTTTCCTAGATCAACATGCTAAAACTCCCGGGGTTAAGTACACATATAAGGTAGATGTAATATGTTATCCATATGGGGATGATGCATATGGTTCGGCGAGTATGACGCCTCCAAAGTCGGTTGTGTGTAAAGAGAAGAGGCTCTCCACTCCATCTGTAAAAAATACCTCAAAGGGCGTAATGGTATCATGGAAATGGGTTCCATACGCCACGTACTACGAGGTAAGGGGATCAGGTTATAAGGATGGCGTGCTGAGAAACAACCTATTGATAGCAAGAGTTAAAGCAGGGGATTCTCTTTCAATCATAGATAAAAATCTTCTGACAAGGACGATCAAGAGAGATAAAAAGGGTAATATAGTTGAAAAAGCGCCTGTAAATTATTATGTGACGGCGGTAGTGTCAACAGAAACAGGAAAATTAAAGAGCTACAGTCCAAGAACAAAGGGGAAATGGGTTGCAACCCGAAAAAACAATGTACCGGCGCTGAGAACAAGGTAATGTTGTTGGAAGAAAATGCATCATAGATAGCGTAACAGCATACAGATACGTTTTTTGATTAAAATGGCTGGAGTTATGCCAAACGTATCTGTAACTCGATTATATATTCCTTTTCATCGTTGGTTTCGTAATCATCAATATGGCACATTTCAATAGGGTCACCGGCTAATTGCAGCTGGTGGCTCTTTGCGTATTCATAGAGTTTTGGCAGCAGTTCCCTGGTCTTTGTTAGTGCGCCGCGGTATGTCAGAGAGATATATCTGCCCGCTGGGAGGGTGTAATTGCATTCCGTTCCCTCGATATATGGCGCGTAGAAGAATACATTCTTTGTACGGTAATATTTGGATTTGGGGTTACTGCCGGGAATATCCAGTGTGTAGCAGTCGCAGGCTCCGATGGTGTCTATCTTGGTGTGGTGGCTCTGCATGTATTTTACAACGTAGTAAGACACGTAATCATCGGGGAGATTATCGTCTGTTACCATGACGCATCCGCGGTCAGGAAACTCCTTGATCAGAACTTTCTCAAATGTATCCTGTGATGTCATGCTTCCGAGAGACGTGATGGTGTCAAGCCGGTTCTGTATGCTGTTCCTTGTTGCTTTGAGCTTGGCGATCTCCGAGTCGACCACATCAAGCTCAGTCTGCAGCAGGGATGTAGTACTCTCGACATTTCTGTCCTCATCGTATTCACGGATCTGGTCAGTGGAGAAACTGAGTCCCAGCAGCTCACGGATAAGCGCAAGACGACGCACGTCATCGATGGTGTACATTCTGTAATTGTTCTCATCATTTCTAACGGGATGCAGTATTCCAACTTTCTCGTAATATCTTATTGAATCTACCCCTATATCAAAAAGCTTAGACAGCTCCCCAATCTTGAAAGTATCTTTTCTCTTCATAATATATCTCCAATCCCTGATCTTATATAACAAGCAAAACTCCTGGCAGTCTGTGATTCACTGATGTGTATTATATTTACATGTCAGTATAGTAGCATAATGCCTAATAAAATTCTATTTTCTTTGATATTACTTTATAAAATTAAGCTGATATATATAGAAATCTTCACATCTTCCGAAATTTACAAAAACAAATCAAGCACATTGACTCTAGCATGATACAAGGGTTTAACATTTCATCAAGTTAATTGAAAAAATAAAATAAAGTAGGACGAGTTATTGATATGGCTGATAACAGGAGCATGAAGTATATGACGGCTCCGTCAACAAGTCAAAAAGGAGGAATGGCTATGGATAGGATATTAACTCACCCGATACTGGGGGACACCCCGGAGGGCAGGATGGTGAATTTTACATATGATGGGCAGACACTTCAGGGGATAGAGGGCGAGCCGATAGCGGCGGCGCTCAGAGTTGCGGGTGTCATGACACACAGATACACCAAGAAGAGACATGAGCCGCGAGGTGTATTCTGTGCCATAGGAAGATGTACGGACTGTGTCATGGTCGTAAATGGCAAACCAAATATAAGAACGTGCATCACTCCACTGGAAGAGGGAATGGATGTGAGAACGCAGTACGGTGCGTCGGCAGAGAAGGATTTTTAGGAGGTGACCGCTATGATAGAGAGATACGATCTGATAGTGATAGGTGCAGGCCCGGCAGGACTTTCCGCTGCGATAGAGGCTGCGAAGAACGGGATGAAGCCGATAGTATTTGACGAAAATGCAAAGCCGGGCGGTCAGCTTTTCAAACAGATACACAAGTTCTTCGGATCAAAGGAACACAAGGCGAAGATAAGAGGATTCAATATAGGTTACGAGCTTCTTGAGGAGGCAAATAAACTGGGTGTGGATGTAAGGCTTAACGCTACTGTTGTGGGTCTCTATGATGAGAAGGAGGTAACAGTCAGGATTGGTGATGAGATAAAGCATTTCAAGGGTGACAGTGTACTTGTGGCGACAGGAGCCAGTGAGAACATGGTTACTTTCAAGGGTTGGACACTTCCGGGAGTCATCGGCGCAGGTGCCGCTCAGACCATGATGAATCTTCACCACATAAAGCCGGGCAACAGGATATTGATGCTTGGATCAGGAAATGTCGGACTTGTCGTCAGCTATCAGCTCATGCAGGCAGGCTGTGAAGTCGTAGCACTGGTTGATGCGGCACCGAGAATCGGAGGATACGGAGTACATGCTGCAAAGATATCGAGATGCGGAGTGCCATTTTACCTGTCACATACGATCGTTGAGGCAAGTGGAACCGACAGGGTGACAGGCGTGACGATCGCACAGGTAGACAGCCATTTCAATTTCATAGAGGGAACCGAAAAGACATTTGATGTTGATACGATATGCGTTGCCGTTGGACTTTCACCTATGTCGCAGCTTTTAAAACAGGCGGGCGTAAAGATGAAGGATACTCCGGGCGGATATGTTCCTGAGTGTGACGAATGGGGTAGAACCTCAGTGCCGGGAATATTTGCAGCCGGTGATGTGTCCGGAATCGAGGAGGCAAGCTCAGCCATGATCGAGGGCAGGATAGCCGGATCTGTCATATCTCAGGATCTCGGATTCATAGAAAAGGCAGAGATGGAAGCTCGTGCATCGGAGCTTGAGGATGCACTTGGAAGTCTCCGTGAGGGAATGTTTGCACCGAAGAACAGGGGCAAGCTGATCGAGAAGACTGAGGAAGGCATAGACATATCAATGAATCTGCTGGAGCATGGCTTTGTGGCAGATGACGAGATAGAGAGATATCCAGGAGTGACTCACAGGAAGGGTATACATCCAGTTATAGAGTGCACCCAGAACATCCCATGCAACCCGTGTCAGGATGCGTGCCCCAAGGGATGCATAAGTATAGGTGCAAATATCACATCGCTGCCGACGGTGACGGAAAATCCGTGCATAGGTTGTGGCATGTGCGTTGCAAGCTGTTCAGGACAGGCGATATTTCTTGTAGATGAGGACACCGGGGATGGCTATGGAACGGTGACACTTCCATATGAGTTCCTGCCTATTCCGGAGAAAGGAACAAAGGGTGTGGCACTTGGCCGTGATGGACATGAGGTGTGCGAGGCGGAGGTCGTGAATGTCAGAAGTGCAAAAGCATTTGACCATACCAATTTGCTGACCATGAGGGTGCCGAAGGACATGGTGATGAAGGCAAGATTTTTCAAGGCGGCAATTTAAGAACGAAAATCAGATAGAAATCAGTCCATGGGTAATATGTTTTAGATGGGCTGAGACTCATACAAGGAGGTGCGGTTATGATAGATATCAGAGAAAAACTCGATGCCATAGGACCTTATGTTCCGGCACCGGATGACGATATGCTGGTGTGCAGGTGCGAGGAGGTCACGAAAGGCGAGATAAGACAGGCAGTTCATGCGGGAATGCTGACTATAGAAGAGATAAGAAGGTTCCTCAGGTGCGGGATGGGGCTGTGTCAGGGACAGACCTGTGGCAAGCTGGTGAAGGGCATTGTGGCAAGGGAACTTCATGTGTCACCTCTTGACATAGAGCCGGCCACGTCAAGGGCACCTATGAGACCTACGGAGATGCGTATACTTGCGAGAGATGGAGGTGAGGCTCATGAGTAAACATACAGCAGAGGTTATAATCATCGGCGGCGGTGTAAATGGATGCGCTGCAGCTTACTATCTGGCAAAGGCCGGGATGAAGGATGTCATAGTGCTTGAGGGCAGTCCGAGTATAGGACACGGAGGCTCTTCACGAAACGGAGGTGGAGTCAGACAGTCGGGAAGAGATGTCAGGGAGCTGCCATATGCAATGTATGCGGTGCAGAACATGTGGCCGACACTTTCCGATGAGCTTGGAGTTGACGTAGAATATTACCAGAAGGGCAACCTCAGACTTGGCAAGACGGAAGCCCACATGGAAAAGCTCAGAAACCTTGCGGCAAATGCAAACTCCCTCGGGCTTGACATGAAGATCATAGATGGCAAAGAGGTTAAGGAGATATGCCCATACCTCTCGGATGAGATAATCGGCGCCAGCTGGTGTCCTACTGATGGACATGCAAATCCTATGCTGACGACTCTTGCGTACTACAAGAGGGCAACGGAGCTTGGGGTGAATTTCTTCACTGATGCAAAGGTGGTCGCACTTGAGAAGGTGAAGGGAAAACTCAGAAAAGTCATCTTGGAATCAGGTGAGGTGTTCGAGGCGGACAAGGTCATACTTGCTGCCGGGTATGAGAGCAGATTCATCGCAAGGACAGTTGGAATAGATGTGCCGATGACAAAGTATTTTGAGGAGGCACTGGTTACGGAGGTGCAGCCTCACATGTTTGATATCATGCTTGGTGTTGCATCAGCTGATTTCTACGGACATCAGTCACAGCACGGATCATTTGTGTTTGGTTCGGATTCAGGACTTGAGGAGACAACGGATATGGGGCTGGATGAGCTCAAGACTTCACCGCTCACCGTATCTGCCGGATGCAGGGCGATCATGGGCTACATTCCGATGCTGGCTGATGCAAAGATCGTGAGAACCTGGGGCGGTTGGCTTGATCTCTGCTATGATGGGGTTCCCGTCATAAGTGAGGTTGACGAAGTGCCGGGGCTTATACTGGCATGTGGATTTACCGGACATGGATTTGGAACGGCGCCGGCTGTTGGACTTATGCTCTCACAGATGGCGCTCGGCGAGAAGACGGTGGTTGATATATCGTCTCTACGGTATGACAGATTTAAAGCTGTGAGATAGCATAACGTTGTTGATTATAATAATATTTGGCCATTCTCTCAGGTGCGACAGGTTCAAGGCTGTCAGGTAGACAACATATGAATCATGGTTGTATATTGTTGGTGGAGCAATTCTGTGGAGTGAGATAAGAAAAAACTCCGTAGAGTAAAAAGTGTCAACGATGGCAGTCAGAAAAGGAGATAAAACATGGAGAACTTTTTTTACAATATTCCGACAAAGGTATCATTTGGCAAGGGCGCCATTGATGATCTGCCGGGGTACATCAGCGAATACGGAGATAGTGTTCTGCTGGTGTACGGAGGCGGAAGTATAAAGAGGACAGGGCTGTATGACAGGATAATCGAGTTACTTGACTGTAGTCACATTTCCCACATTGAGCTTTCTGGGGTGGAACCCAACCCGAGACTCACAACAGTGAAGAAGGGCGTAAAGCTGTGTGCGGAAAATGATGTGAAGGTAATACTTCCCGTAGGTGGCGGAAGCACCATAGATTGTTCAAAGGCAATAGCAGCAGGAGCGTGCTATGATGGAGATCCGTGGGAGTTGGTGGGACACTCTGAGAAGATAAAAAAAGCAGTGCCGATCATAGCTGTTGCAACTATGGCTGCGACAGGCTCCGAGATGGATCCATTTGCAGTTATCACGAATGAGGAGACAAAGCAGAAGAAGGATATTGCATCTGATCTGCTCTATCCGGCATATGCGATACTTGATCCAGAATATACATTTTCCGTTCCTGCATACCAGACGGCAGCAGGTGTGGCAGATATCATGAACCATATATTTGAGGTTTATTTTGCAGATAATGGAGACACATACATGCAGGACCGCATGATGGAGGCTCTTCTTAAAACCCTTATAAAGTACGGTCCGGTGGCAGTCTCAGAGCCGGACAACTATGATGCCAGGGCAAATATCCTCTGGGCATCTGAGTGGGCGATAAATGGATTCATAGCGTGTGGCAAGGATGGCCCATGGCCGGCGCACTCTATAGAGCATCAGCTCAGCGCATACTATGACATAACACATGGACACGGACTTGCGATCATCACGCCGGTTTTGATGGATTACATTCTTAATGAGAAGAGCCTTCCTGTTCTCGTAAATTACGGCGTGAATGTGTGGGATATAGACAAGACAAAGGATCCTTATGATATAGCCAGAGAAGCAATATCAAAGACTCAGAAATTGTATGAGGACATGGGACTGACCTCGGATCTCGGCGAGCTGGGCGTGCCGTATGAGAAGGACTTCGACGAGATGGCTGAGAAGGCGGCATCAGAGGGACTTGAGCATTGCAGGGTGCCTTTGACAAAGACGGATGTAGTGGAGATATATAGAAGATGTTTTAGAAACGTAAAATAGAATACATTTGCAAATATGCAATTTATGAAAAGCATATGGCGTTCATTGATAGCTTTTTAGAGATTTAATATGTTGAGATTTTTCATAAAAATTTTCATTAAAAATTGTTATAGGAAACAAAGATACAGCAGGAGGTGGCAGTATGGACAGCAAGGTTGAATTCTTATTCCTGAATGAAGAGGACATGATAAAGGCGGGTGTACTTGATGCGGACAGGGCTGTGGACACCATAGGAGAGGTTATAACACTCTTAAGTGAGGGAGACTATCTCATGGGCGGCAGAGCGCATAACGACCACGGTGTACAGCTCATATTCCCGGAGAAGTCGGATATTCCGAACTTCCCGCTTGCGGATTCTGCGGACAGAAGATTCATGGCGATGCCGGCATACCTTGGCGGCAGATTTCATATGTGTGGTGAGAAATGGTATGGCTCAAATGGCAGAAATTCACACAAGGGTCTGCCGAGATCCATACTCATGGTGACACTAAATGACGTGGAGACAGGGCAGCCGCTGGCGTATATGTCAGCCAATCTCCTAAGTGCCATGAGAACCGGGGCAATGCCCGGTCTTACTGCCATGTATCTTGCAAGAAAGGATAGCAAGGTGCTGACGATCCTTGGCGCAGGAGTCATAGGAAGGACAAGCCTCATGGCTATCATGGCAAAATTCCCGGACATGGAGGTGCTGAAGATCAAGGGCAGTTCAAAGACATCACACACAGCACATGAGCTGGCAGATTTTGCCAGGGAGAACTATAAAAGTCTCAAGGAGATAATCATTTGCGATACTCTGGAGGAGGCTGTGAGGGATGCAGATATCATAGCGGAGGCGGTATCTGTTGAACCGAGAAAATGGCCTGTTATAGATCCGGCATGGGTAAAACCGGGATGTACTATCATATCATCCGGAACCATGGATATGGATCTGGAATTTGTCAGAGACCATGTGACGAAGGTTGTGGACAACATTCAGATGTATGAGGAATATGTAAATGTGTATCAGGAGTGGGACGAGGACGGTAACAGGATATCACTTGGAACACCAGGGATACATTTTGTAAATATGGTGACGGACGGTTGGATAGAGAAGAGTGAGATCAGGCATCTGGGAAATATCATGCGCGGGCTTGAGCCTGGCAGAACAAGTGATGACGAGATCTTTCTCGTGAGTCTTGGTGGTATGCCGATTCTTGATGTGGGCTGGGGCTACGAGTGCTACCAGAAGGCACTCAGGGAAGGCATTGGAACAAAGCTCAAGCTGTGGGATACACCATATATGAGGTAGTTTTTAGAACAGGATATTTTCATATAGCAGATATAGATCTTCAAAGGTCACGGTGAATGTTAGACCGTGGCCTTTTGCTATAAAGTGAGCATAAAAAACATAGATTGTCCCTGGACGGTCAAAAAAAGCCCGCTCAGGGATAATTTTTTCACAAACAGGAAGGAAACTGGCAGAAAAGGATAAAAACGAAGGAAATTATCCTGTTTAGGGTAAAATTCCTTTATCTAGGAAAATTTTGTATCGTTTGTACGGCAAAAGGGGTATCTTAGGAAAAACCAACTGAAAGGTTACAGGAAAAAGGGGGATCTTAGGAAAACC
>USSH01000049.1 GCA_900557435.1 uncultured Coprococcus sp.
ACCACACTTCGTATCATAGCAGGTTTCGAGACTCCCACAGAGGGAAGCGTATATATAGAAGACAAGGATGTCACAGAGCTGGCACCGTACAACAGAGCGGTCAACACCGTGTTTCAGAGTTACGCTCTCTTTCCGCATATGACAGTCTATGACAACATTGCATTTGGCTTGGTGGAAAAGAAGATGGACAAGAAAGAAATCAGGAAGAAGGTCATGGAGATGCTGGAACTCGTACAGCTCCATGGATTTGAGAAGAGGAAACCATCCCAGATGTCAGGTGGACAGAAACAGAGAGTTGCAATTGCCAGGGCACTGGTAAACTCACCGAAGGTACTGCTTCTTGATGAGCCGCTCGGAGCACTTGATCTGAAACTCAGAAAGCAGATGCAGGTGGAGCTCAAGAGGCTGCAGAAGAAGCTGGGGATCACATTTGTGTATGTAACCCATGATCAGGAAGAGGCGCTTACCATGAGCGACAGGATAGCTGTCATGCATCAGGGACACTTCGAGCAGATCGGTACGGCAAAAGAGATATACGAGAACCCACAGACCAAATTTGTTGCAAGCTTCATAGGAGAGTCCAACATATTCGAGGCAAATGTTGACACCATAGAAGACACTACAGAAGGCACTGATCTTGGACTTACGATGGAGAATGGAAAGGTCAGAGCGAATGGCGAGGAATTTGTTAAGGAAGAGATCGTGTACATATCGGTACGTCCCGAAAATACGCATCTGTCAGACAAACCGGTGGATGGATTTACATTGAAAGGAATCGTCAAGGATCAGATCTATGTTGGTTCGGTCCTTAAGACTATAGTGGAACTGCCAAATGGCAAGGAAGTCAAGGTCAACAATCATCCTGATGCCACGGTATATCCTGATGGCACGGCGGTGTCAGTGTACTGGGATCCGGACAAGGCGGTTGTCATACACACCAAGGAGGATAAGATGTACGACGCCATAGAGGATGCAGTTCTTAAATGAGAAATATCTGCGTGTAATGATAACCGGATTAAGTTTCGGTTATGCAAGGAGGCTTTGCTATGAGAGAAAAAAAGAAAAAGGAAAAAAAGAAAAAGGAGAAAAAGAACACTCTGCCGATATTGTGTATGGTTGGTCCAACATCCCTGTGGCTGTTGTTTTTCCTTCTCATCCCACTTATATATGTTGTGGTCATAAGTTTTATGACAAAGGGTGCATATGGCGGAGTTGTCGGCAAGTTCTCAATTGACAGTTATAAGAAGATATTTGATCCGCTGTATCTGACGGTCATGTGGAAGTCGATTGTCATGGCATTTGAGACAAGCGTGATATGTCTCATCATATCTTATCCATTTGCTTATATGCTGTGCAAGGTGCCGGACAAGATACGCGGAATGCTCACACTTCTCATCATGCTGCCATTCTGGGTAAATGGTCTTATCAGACTGAATGGATGGTCAAATATACTGAGAGACAGCGGCTTTGTAAATACAGTGTTGATGAAGATAGGAATTACAGATCAGCCTATACAGATGATGTACTCGGAGGGGGCAGTCCTCTTCGGAATGGTGTACACTTTCTTCCCATTTATGGTACTGCCGCTCCAGAGCAGTATATCCAAATTGGATCACTCACTGGTTGAGGCGTCATACGATCTGGGAGCCAAAAAGACAAGGACATTTTTCAGAGTTATACTTCCGATGACACTTCCGGGAATATTTGCAGGAACGATACAGGTATTCATACCGAGCCTTGGAGCATTTTTCATATCGGATGTCATGGGCGGCGGCAGCGCGGCATATCTTGGCAATCTGATACAGAACCAGTTCCTTGTAGCGCGTAACTGGCCACTGGGCGCAGCGTTCTCGGTACTTCTGATCATCTTCACTCTGGTTGTGCTGAAGGCGTACAGCAAGGTGGGAGATCTGGATGATCTGGCATAAGGAGGGATGGATATGAAGCGAAAAGAAAAGAAGAAGATGGGCGCGGGATCGATCATATTCATGGCACTTGTATATCTGTTCCTGTACATGCCGGTATTTGTCATCATCCTGTTCTCATTCAACAAGAACAATACAAATATGGTGTTTGACGGATTCACATTAAAATGGTATCTGGAGGTGTTCCAGGGAGACTCGCTTCTGAAGAACTTCTGGCTTTCCATAGAGCTGGCGTTAGTGTCCATGGTCATATCAGTGGTTCTTGGAACCCTGGCAACCATAGGCCTTTACAGGTATGAGTTCAAGCTCAAGAAGTTCATCAACGGACTTCTGTACGTGCCGATAGTCATCCCGGAGCTTGTCATAGGACTTGCATCCCTTGCATCATTTTCCAAGATGGGCATGACCATGGGATTTGCGACCATGGTGTTCGCACACGTTACATTCTGTCTGCCATTTGTCATCATCACACTGAGATCACGAATTGCGAATTTTGACAGCTCGATAGAGGAGGCAGCCATGGATCTCGGGGCAAATCAGTGGCATACGTTAAAGCGAGTCACCATTCCAATGCTGACACCTGGAATCATATCCGGAGCGCTGCTTTCCATCACACTCTCGATAGATGATGTAATAATCAGCTACTTTGTATCCGGAGCCGGGGATATCACATTCCCTATCAAGGTATACGGAATGGTCAGAGGCAAGATCACCACAAATGTATACGTAATATCAACTCTGATGATAGTCGGAATAGTTGTGATCTACCTCCTTGCGGGGGCACTTGGAAGGTTTATATCAAAGCGCAGGGAGATAAGAGACATCCGCAAGATAGATGCACAGTAATTCCGTAATATAGATGCACAGTAATTCGGGAATACAGAATATGTTCCGAAGACATATATGGCAAGGAGGCGTAACAAATGGATGAAACGACAAAGATGACAGCAGACCTTATAGTGTATGGAAAAATCTATACGGCGGACGGCAAACGCAGTCTGGCGCAGGCTATGGCGGTCACCGATGGAAAGATCATATACGTGGGCGACAGAGCCAGCGCAGAACGCTATGCAGGCGAAAACACTCAGGTTATAGAACGTGACAAAGGACTTGTGATACCGGGAATGACAGAAGGACATGCACACATATCAAGCACCACCGAGATAGTGTACGGTGTCAGCCTTGCAAATAAGGAGAACATAGACGATTATGTGACGGCGATAAAAGATTATATGGCGAGCCACCCTGATGAGAAGGTTGTGAGCGGTTCCGGTTTTGAAAATGGCGTATTTGGATCCTTGGGACCGACTGCTGACATACTGGATGACATATCGACGGATGTGCCGATGGTCATGATAAGCGAGGACCACCATTCATATTGGGTGAACAGCAAAGCCATGGAACTTGTCGGGATTGATGAAACTACAGCTGAAGTTCCAAATGGTGTGATAGTGAGGTATCCGGGAACAAGCAGACCAACGGGATGGTTCAAGGAGATGGCGGGCAATCTGTTCAGTGCGGTGCTGCCTGAGATGACTGCTGACAACTTTGCACATGCCATAGAATGTTATCAGGATATAGCACTGTCAAATGGCGTCACAATAGCATTTGAGCCAATGTTTGACAAGAAACAGAACTATGACAGAAGATTTGCCGGATATGCAAAGCTTAACAGCGAGGGAAAACTGAAGGTGACATTCAGGGTAGGTTACACGCTAGAGCCTGTTGATGATGAGGACTATGTGTTTGCTGAACTTGCAAAGTATCATGAGAAGTTCTGGTATGTTCCTAAGATACAGGTGAATACGTTAAAGATATTCGCAGATGGAGTAGTGGAAGGTCATACAGCTTTTCTCAGAGATGATTACGCGGATGCCCCTGGAGATAAGGGTGAGCCGATGCTCAGCCAGGAGAGGACAAATGCGGCGGTGAAACGTGCTCTTGATGCGGGATATGATGTACATGCACACGCGATCGGCGATGCTGCGATAGACGGGGTGCTGAATGCATATGAGTACGGACAGACAGAAACAGACAGGGATTACAGAAATGCCATAACACATCTTCAGGTCATGGTGCCGGAGCATGTGGACAGGATGAAGAGCCTTGGAGTGGTGGCAGTCACAAATCCATACTGGCACTTCAGAAACAGTGTGTATTATGACACTTTGGAGAAGCCATTTCTCGGAGAAGAAAGAGCCTCCAAGGAATACTATATGAGATCCATCACAGATGCTGGAATTGTCACAAGCTGTGCCAGCGACTTCCCTGTAACGATTCCACCGAGAACCATGGATGCACTTCATCTCATGGTGAACAGAAAACAGCCCGGACATCCGGAGATGGAAGAGATGGGAACCGGCGAGACGATAAGTGTTGAGGATGGTCTTCAGGTACTCACATATGGCGGAGCATACCAGAACAGGCTTGAAAAGACAAAGGGTTCCCTTGAAACAGGCAAGGATGCCGATTTCGTATTGCTGGATTCGGACGTCCTTACTATCCCGAAGGAAGACATCTACAAGACACAGGTTATAGCCACTTATATAGGTGGTGAGAAAGTCTGGTCTTTGGGGACGGAGGTACCTGACCCCACTTAGCGTAGGGGGACGGAGGTGCCTGACCCCATTCGGCGACTTAGGATCATGCAGGTCCGGTCTGGAAGTAAGAAAACGCTCCAGGCTGGTGTTCAATAAAAGGAGGAAATGACTATGGTAAGAGGAAAAATCAAAAAAGTGATGGCTGCAGCACTTGCAGCGACAATGGTATTTACGATGACAGCGTGTGGCAGCGATTCAGAAGAGAAAACTGCAGACGGATACGCAAAGGAGATATATCTGTACAACTGGTCAGAGTATATGAGTGAAGATGTTCTCAATAAATTTGAGGAGGAATATGG
Source organism: uncultured Coprococcus sp. (assembly GCA_900557435.1). GTDB lineage: Bacteria > Bacillota > Clostridia > Lachnospirales > Lachnospiraceae > Coprococcus. The sequence continues at coordinate 4,825 of USSH01000049.1, forward strand.
CATAAAGGTGGTTGAGACGACATTTGAGTCGAATGACGAGATGCTGGCAAAGCTCATGGCGGGAGGCGGATCAGAATATGACATTGCAGTCCCTTCAAACTTCTACATAGAATCTATGAAGGCAAATGATCTGCTTGAGCCTCTGGACAAGAATGTGATCACAAATTATGACAATATTGATGAGACTTACAGGACAATGCAGTGTGATCCTGATGGAGAGTACTGTGTTCCATATATGGGAACATCATGTGTATGGATCGCAAATAAAAAGATGCTGGATGACTATGGTATAGAGATCCACAAGATGGAAGATCTGAAGAATGATAATCTGAAGAATAATATTTTGCTTGTGGATGATTCCCAGGCTATTATGAGTGTAGGTCTGATGGGATGCGACCTTGACCCTACATCGGGCAACCTCGATGATATTGCAAAGGCAAAGGATTATATAAGTGAACTGAATCCTTATATCAAGGCATTTGCAGCGTCAACAGACACGAGGGACAGTATGGCAAAGGGAGAGGTAGCAGTTGCGCTCATGTACAGCGGCGAGGCACTCCAGGCGATGAAGGAGAATCCGGATCTTGAGATAGTCATGGATGGTGAGCAGTGTTCACTTTCAATGGATACAATGGTTCTGCTCAAAGGCTCAAAGCACAAAGAGGAGGCAGAGCTGTTCCTTAACTTTATATTGAGACCTGACATATCCGCAGAGCTCACAAATGAATTCCAGTTCGTCTGTGCCAATAAGGCAGCAGTAGAATATCTGGATGATGACCTGAAGAACAGTCCACTGTGTGTGCTTACAGATGATATGAAGAAGAGGATATTTATGATAAATACATTTGATGCAGATGCGATATCAGCTGAGACAGATGCGGTCATGGAGATCAAATCTTCCAGATAGGAACAGCCTATGGGATTGCAGAAGAAGATACGCGTAGATACATCTATAAAAAAGAAAAATGTGAAGCTCAATATAAAATATGCAATATTACAGATGATGTTCTGGACCTGTGCGGCATCTGCGTACGCATACCTCACGCAGATGCTGCAGTACAAAGGTTTTACGGATGGTCAGATAGGAGTAATAAATGCGGTAAAACTATTCTCAACTGTAGTGTTTCAGATAATCATAGGTGTATTTTCCGACCGGCATGCAGAACGTATCCAGTTAAAATATATTATCTCAGCGCTGACTGCTGTGGCACTGCTGTTGACATTTGTTTTTTATGAGTATAAATTATCGTTTGTACAGACAGTGATGCTGTTCATCGGATTTGGTGCAACATTTACATGCATATCACCGCTTATAGATTCCCTGTCCATAAAGTATATGAACGGCGGCAAAGATATCAACTACCCTTTATGCAGGGCAGCAGGCTCTTGCGCGTGGGCTGTGGCATGTGTGCTGTTTGGGGTGTTCTGTGACAGGTATGATGCGAACAGGCTTCTGATACTACAGATGCTGTTCACCGCCGTGATGCTGGTGGTGCTGCTGATCATGGATGATACATCATCCAGCAGAGATCGCAAGTCTTTGGGCGTAGGAAAGAGAACAGCTGCAAATATCACGGAGACCCGGAAAACAGAGGTGCACACCACAGGATATCTGCTCACAACATACCCGAAGTACAGATGGTTTCTCATAGGTTCAGCGGTTATGTTCATGGGATATAATGTTGGAACGACATTCCTGATAAATGTGTTCGAACGCCTGGGTGGAAATAACTTTCATTATGGACTGGCTGAGTTCGTGATGGCGGTCAGTGAAGTCCCGTCGGCATTCCTGCTCATAAAATTCAGAAAGCGGATATCGCTTGACAAGATAATGCTGTGCTGTGCGGTGTTCATGACATTCAAGAACATGTTCGCAGCATTCTCGGACAATGTGTGGGTGATCGTTGTATCCCAGGGATGTGAGATGCTGGGATTTGGGTTGTTCTATTCCGGAAGTGTGTATCTTATAGAAGAGATGCTGTCACCCGCTGATGTGGTGAAGGGAATGTCGTTGATAAATGCATTTACGGTGGGAGCCGGAGAGGGAATCGGAGCTCTGCTGTGTGGATGGATAAACTCCAGATACGGACTTACAGTGCTCATGGATTCCAGCGTGGTGATAAGTGCAGTGTCCATTGTATGTATAGTGATCATGTGTCGTGCGACAAATGAGATTCACGGCAAAATAATAAAAACAGCTGATATATGACGAGAGAAAGGTTTGGTAAGGATTATGAAGAACCGAGATGTAGAATCAGAAGCGGCAGGAAGAAAGAGTAATATAGAAACAGACAAGCAGAATATAAGTTTCCTCTACCTCAGCGAGGAGGATATGATAGATGCAGGAGTGCTTCATCCGGGCAGATGCGTTGACGTGATGGAAGAGACAATGGGACTCATGGAGGATGGGGACTTCCTTATGGGAGGACCGTATAATGATGCCCATGGACTTATGCTGTATTTTCCTAAGAAGTCACCTATAGAGAACTTCCCTGTCAACAATGCAAGAGATAGAAGATTCATTGCTATGCCTGCATACCTGGGTGGAAGATTCCATGTGGCAGGTGAAAAGTGGTATGGATCAAATGGCAACAACAGATCGATAGGACTTCCACGCTCCATACTGATGATGATGCTCAATGATGTGGAGACAGGAAAACCTCTGGCATATATGTCTGGAAATCTTCTTAGTTCTATGAGAACAGGTGCTATGCCCGGACTTGCGGCAAAGCTGCTTGCAAGGGATGACTCAAAGGTACTCACACTGGTCGGCCCCGGAGTCATATGCAGATCAAGTCTCAGAGCCATCATGTCACAGAGATTTGACATAGACACCATCAAGATAAAGGGCAGCTCTCCAACATCGGCAAATGCGATCAAGATGAAAGAGTACATAGAGGAAAATTATCCTCAGGTAAAAAATATAGTTCTGTGCAGGGATATGGAGGAGGCACTCAAGGATGCTGATATCATAACCGAGGCAGTCTCATGCAAAGAGGGTGAGTGGCCCGAGTACAAGCGAGAGTGGCTCAAGCCCGGAGCACTTGTTATATCTACAAGTACTTTCAATATGGAGCATAAGAGTATTGTTGACCTGAAAAAAGTCATAGACAACTACGGAATGTACGAGAATTATGCAGAGGAAGATAATGTTGGATATGATGAAAATGGCAACAGACTCCACACAGGCTGCATGGGAGAGGACTTCGTATACATGGTTCAGGATGGATTGATCGAGAGGGATTCCCTTACTACATTCGGAGAGATAATCCGCGGTAAAAAGCCTGGCCGTGAATCCGACGATGAGATAATACTCGTTTCCATAGAGGGAATGCCGACGGAGGACGTGGCGTGGGCATATGAATGTTACACATACGCCCTTGTACATGATATCGGCACGAAACTCAAAGTCTGGGATCGCCCATATGCATTCTAAATATTCAAAGAACCAGCTTTAAATAATAAAGTCATAGTCAGGCCCAAAATATATATTCAGCAAAAAAAGTCCGTGTATGTACACGGACTTTTTTATGCTAGAATATGTTTTGCGCCGTCCGGCATTTATGCTTCAAAAAGCTGATGGCAGAGGCTTATCACCTTTGGGTTTGTGCTGCTGCTGTAGAACTCCACAGAGCCCTTCTCTATGGAAGGTGTGAGCAGCTCTGCAATGCGCAGTCTCCGCTGAAGCTCAAGGGCGGTGCCGTGCGCTCCGTTGAAGATCTTGACGTCAGGTCCTGCAATACGTTTTATCACTTTTTCTACGAATGGATAATGTGTACAGCCAAGGACTATGGCGTCTATTTTTTTATCAAGAAATGGAGCCAGAAGATTTCTTAGAAATTCTGTGATCTCATCACCATCGAATATTCCTCTCTCAACATAATCTGCAAGCCCCGGACATGGAACCGGATAAATATCGGACTCTTTTGAATAATGTTTCATGAGTTCATGAAATTTAGGTAGAGCCAATGTGGCAGGGGTTGCCATGACGGCAACTTTGTCGTGTTCTTTCCACAGAACAGCAGGCTTTAGAGCAGGTTCAATGCCTATTATAGGTGTTGCCGGGTACTGCTGTCTCAGTGTGGATGCGGCAACGCTGGTAGCTGTATTACAGGCAATTACGATTGCCTTCACATCCTTTGCCAGAAGAAAATTGGTGCAGTGTATTGATCTGTCAAGAATCTCATCAGTGGATTTGGTGCCGTAAGGTGCATATGCCGAATCACCAAAATATATATAGTTTTCGTTGGGCATTAATTCAACAATATCGCGCAGAACGCTTATACCGCCAAGCCCAGAATCAAATATACCGATTGATCGTGTATCCATAACATATCTCCCTTTATCTCTCAAAGTCACAAAAAGATTATACTCCCTGTGATGACAAAAAACAACTTATAAGAGCTGTACATTTACCTCAGGCTGGCTGGGCAGAGGTTAACGCAGAGATTAAATATTTATAAATAAGTGGACTGTTGACAAAGAGTAGTGTTAAAATGATATAGGTTGTGTGAATATTGATATATCAGAGTACAGAAAAGAGATGAGCGATATGGCAAGGAAACTGGTTTCTATAGTAAAAGAGAAAATGATAGAATACTATGCCGGAGATTCCAGGAGAGTGCACCACTTTCTGAAGGTACACTCATTTGCTAAATTGATAGCAGAGATAGAGAATATGGATCCGGGAGAACAGGAGGTGCTGGAGATCGCGGCACTCACCCACGATATAGGCATAAAGAATGCCGAACTGAAATATGGATATAATAATGGCAGACTGCAGGAGCAGGAAGGACCACCGGAGGCAAGACGTCTGCTGAGAGATGCAGGAGCTGATGAGCGGGCAGTTGAGAGAGCCTGTTATCTTGTAGCACACCATCACACATACAGGAATATAGATGGTCTTGATTATCAGATACTTGTGGAGGCGGATTTCCTTGTGAATCTGTATGAGGATAAGGCGGATATGGACACGATAACTAAGGCATACGACAATATATTTGTGACAGAATCTGGAAAGAGGCTTTGCAGACAGCTGTTTTCTCTGAAATATTGAAAAAATATTCAGGTATGTTATACTTAACAAAGTTGGCTTTGGTGCCGGCTGAAAGAAAAAGAAGAGGAAAGATACAGAAATGAAACTATATATATCAAAATTGCTGTCTACAATTCTGCCTGTAGTCGGAGTACTGTGTATATTCGGGTTTGCATTCGCCGGCAATATAGCACTTGGATGGGTGCTGTTCGTTGCGCTTGCGTTGATATCGGGTCTGATAAATACGATATTTTTCAGATGTCCGCACTGTGGAAAGGCTATACCAGCCAACAGTACAGTAAATCAAAAGTATTGTCCGCTATGCGGGGAGGATCTCGGCATGAGACCGTCGAGGATAAGCTACTACGGACGTTGCAGAAAGAGCAAAAAAGGAATCATGAGGGGAATCTCCACAGTGGGACCGATGGTGTTTATTGTGAGCTTATTTATACTGTTCCTTATAGTTACAGCAGTGTTCGGCGTTGACAGTCTGTCAAAGGGAATGGGAAGGATAGCAGTAATACTTGCATTTGTTGTGAGTGTTGTGCTTGCAATATTCTGCAGGATAGTTGTATCATCTGCGGCAAAGCTTGATAAGGATGCGATATACTTCAGCAAAGTGCCATTTGTATGGAGAAAATATGATATAGATGACATAGTGGCATGTGAGAAAGTCATAAAACCATTTTATCATGTCAACAGGGGATATGTATTTGCCACATCAAAGGGACTTGTTGCAATACCAATGGCATCATATGCGGGCGGTCAGGAATTTTTCAAGGAGTTCACAGACAGGATAGGACAGAGCATGCCGGATGTCAGACCCGATTTGGTGCTTTCCAAACGATCAGAGCAGGCAAAGGCGGACGAAGAGACATATAATCATATGGTTGCGGAGTACAAAGATCATTTCGGTGAAGCCATAAAATAATCAAGAACAATTAAAATTTAAATATGAAAGGAAAAATACATGGACGCAAAAGATATAGGAAAAAAGGTTGAGAATCCGGTTTTGCTGGAGGCTATGAAGAAACTTAGAGAGAATGAGAATGGAGATACACTCAGAGCCTTTTTTGGAGCAGTGGTAAATTCTGTATTTGTGGTTCCGGCTACATTTGACAAAGAGCCGGTTGTAAAGAATGATGGAAGTCAGGTTATTGATCCAAACGTGAAGATCAATTTTGCATTGCTCACAAACGCAGAGGATGAGAAAGTGCTTCCTTGCTTTACAGACGAGGAGTCATTTGCTGCATCACAGTTCAATGAAGGTTTCAAGAGAATTATCCTGGCATATAAGCAGCTTGAGAACCTTGTGGTTAGTTCAAATGGAGGCATAGGCGGAATTGCCATGAATCCATTCACGGAGAATTGCTATGTGTCGGGTGAGTTTATAAGAAAATACAAAGAGCAGCAGGATACCGGGCTTGTGGAGAACAAGATTAAGCCGGGTGCAAAGATCAAGCTCAGAACTCCAAAATATCAGCCAATCAATATGCTGGAGGAAGCATCAAAGTTTATGGCGGAGAATGGAACTGTTAACAGAGCCTATA
>USSH01000050.1 GCA_900557435.1 uncultured Coprococcus sp.
GGAGCTTGTGCGCCTTTGTACATTAATTTGTTGAGAAGAGTACAGTGCAGCGGTAGTGAAAAACAAATATCAGATATTGCAGTAAAGGTGTATATGTGCTACAATGTCCGAAAAGTCGGAAGAAACAGGGGGATATTGTGAAGGTATATGAGAAGATATTTGCAAGGCTTGATGAACTGAGTATGAGCCAGTCAGAGCTTTCGAGAAGAACAGGGATTTCCACCAGCACGATAAATGATTGGAAAAAGAAGAAGATCAATCCACAGGCAGACAAGTTGGTCGTTATCTGTAAGGCGCTTGATATGTCATTGGCAGATCTGCTTGGAGATGATGGTGGTGAGAGCAGCAGCGTCGATTACAGTGCCGATGAGAAATATCTCATTGAATGTTATCGCAGGTCGGATAACCAGGTGAGAAGACATATGCTCAGATATATGGAGCTTATTGACAAGACAGAGACGAAAGAGACCAGGACACCACAGAGAAATGTTGCCGTTATACAGGATGTGGATGGGAATAATATTGTGTTTATCAATGATATTATTTTTAAGGGAAAACGTTCTATAACATGGCCTGATGTCGAGGAATATCTGCGCCGGTATGTGGGAGAGTTCTATTCTATAGCAGAGACTGGAGATATAGTTTATATCGGTACAGATTTGCCGGACGAATATGCAGGATCTAATTACACGAAACATGTTAAAGGGACAGTGGCAAAAGCAAAGGCAAATGCGGCTCAGGCAATTCCTGAGATCATTGAAATAGCAACATCCAAAACCGCGGAAGAAAATAAAAAAGAAAAACATAGCCGTAATGCTAAAAATGGATGGTATCAATATGATACCAGATTTGCGTTACCGGTTTACGGTGAAGGTGGTGAGATTGAGCGGTACAATGTGTTTAGTGCAAGATTATTGATCAGACTTGCCGTTTCCGGGAAAATGTATCTGTACGAAGTTTTAGAAATAAAAAAAGAAACGAGCAAGCCTTGTCAGGTATAAACCCTACCCAGTAGAAAACCCATTTCTTAATGAAATAAGAATAAAACATGCTACAGGAAAAGTCAACAGTTATATTGTAGAAAGGATACGGATTGAATTTACAGGAGACATTAAATGGAATAGTGGAGTGCTTGGAGTGAGAAAAGAGGGATAAGGATGGCGAAAATGGTTAAGGAAACAATCCATGCAAATGGTGTGGATATAGGGATATATACTCAGGATTTTGAAAATGAATACTTGTCACTCACTGATATTGCAAGATATAAGAGTGATGATCCGGCGGCAGTAATTCAGAACTGGATGAGAAATCGAGACGTATTAGAATTTTTAGGACTATGGGAAAAATTACACAATGATAATTTTAAACCCCTCGAATTCGAGGGGTTTAGAAAGCAGGCTGGGGCAAATGCATTTACGATGTCGCCAAAAAAATGGATTGAAACGACAAGTGCAATAGGTATGGTATCTAAGGCTGGCAGGTATGGTGGAACATATGCACATAGCGACATTGCGATGTCGTTTGCTACATGGATTTCTCCAGAGTTTCAGTTGTATATTATGAAAGATTACAGGAGGTTGAAGACCGACGAGAACAGCAGACTCTCCTTATCATGGAATCTGAACAGGGAGATATCAAAACTGAATTATAGAATCCACACAGATGCTATAAAGAAGAATCTTATACCGCCTGAGCTTACACAGTGGCAGATATCTAATACATATGCAAGCGAAGCGGATCTGCTAAACACCGTTTTATTTGGCAAAACGGCAAAAGAATGGAGAGATGAGAAGAAACAGAAGGATGCCAACATACGTGATGACGCTACACTTAATCAGCTTTTGGTTCTGGCAAATCTTGAAAGCTATAATGCGATATTGATAGAGCAGGGAAAGGAACAGGCAGAGCGAATGCAGTTATTGCATGACCTGGCGGTACAGCAGATGAGGACATTGAATTCGATGGAAGTGAGTGAACTACCAGGGATAGAAAAGAAATAAATTACAATTAAAGAGGATCAGACATATGAAGATAATAAATGCAACACCAAAAGACAAAGAAGAACTGCTCGTACTTTATCACGCCATGATAGGTGGTCCGTGTGAGTGGAGTGAGAATTATCCGGACGAGAATACCATAGCATTTGACCTGAAGAATGAGGATTTGTTTGTTATGAAGAATGACAAAGATGAGATTGTGGCTACAATATCTATAGACCATGACGATGCGGTGGAGGCACTTACGTGCTGGAGGGCTGACCTGGCTCCATCGGGAGAACTTTCAAGGCTGTGCGTCAGGAAAGATATGCAGGGACAGGGAATTGCGAAGACTATGATGAACTATGCCTGTGATGTCCTGAAAAGCAGAGGCATGAAGGGTGTTCATATACTTGTCAGAGATGGACATGTGGTGGCGCTTTCCACATATGCCAAGATTGGCTTTGAAACAGTTGGAGAGTGTGATCTTTTTGATAAGCATTTTATATGTATGGAACGGGGATTCTAAAGAGGTAGATATTGCAAGTTACAGGATGCAGCTGCGGCTATATTGTAATATAATGTGATTGTACTGTTTGATGAGTTATAGAGATGAGACATTTCTATTATATAAGAATGACGAGCGGAGGTGCACAGAATGATAATTACAATAGGTAGAGAATGTGGATGTGATGGTGATGAAGTGGCAGCAAGACTTGCTTCAAAATATGGTATAGCCTGCTACACGAAGAAAGAGATAATAAGGCTGGCAAAGGAGAAAGGGGTGTATGACAAATATCCGTTCTTCTTTGGAGAGAAAGCGATAGATTCTATGATGCAGTCGGTATCTGACGACTTTGTCATGAAGAGGAGAAAGACACCGGAGGAGGCACTTGAGAGATTGCTTGACGGACAGGATGGTGTTGTAGTGGGAAGAGCATCGGACTATGCATTCAAGAACAGGAACGATGCAGTGAGAATTTTCCTGTGCGGAGATAAGACCGGCAGAGTAAGACGAATTATGGACAAGCATGGCATATCGGAAGCAAAGGCAAAGAGTCTTGTGGAGGAGACTGATGCCAGGCGGAGAAGCTATCATGACTATTACTCAGGAGAGAACTGGGGCTATTCAGGACATTACGACCTGTGCCTTGACGAGGTGAAGCTCGGCGTGGACGGTGTTGTGGAGATGGTCGCAGCGTATATGAAGGTAATTGGCAAGTAGAACTGAGACAGATGGAAGCGCGGTGAAAGACCGATGTAGGGTAGACGGAAGCCCGATGAAAGACCAATGTAGGGTAGACGGGAGTCCAATGAAAGGACAATGGAAGGCAGATAGAAGCCGGATAGTGTGAGTTAGTCAGAGAAGTTTCTGACATTATGATTTGAAAGGTATAGATATGGGAGAAAAAGCAACTGGAAAATACAGCCTTTTGGTTCCGGATGGCGAGTATTTGTCCAAAATACTGAGCCCTGTGACCATGCATGATCTGGGATTGGACATGATATGCAGGCAGTTGTCGTCCAAGGAGGCAGAGCAGAATTATATAATGCGTGTCATGTCGCAGATGTATGAGGATCCGGAGGTAACCCGGTACAGGTGTGATATATTTGAGGATATTCTTGAGCATAAACAGTTAAGGGAGGATATGATGGAGACCCTTAACAGGATAAGTTTTCTGAAGGATTACGGAAGCTTTCGCCGCGAATACGATGAAGGTGCAAGTGTGTGGGAGCTGATGCACAGGCTCGATGAGATAGGCTATTATATCAAGTGTGTTGATGCTCTATATGAATGTCTTAATAAGTATGAACTTCACTCTGACGGATTTGCCGGGCTCAGGGATTATGTGAAGAAGATATACAGTGACAACGGATTTGGCGAGTTGAAAGAAGATATATCCAAACTGAAATTTGATACCTCAGAGATAAAGAGTATAACGGTTGGAATCAATCTGAATGAGAGATTTGAAGCTGAGGGCGTAGGTCTTATTTCGGTGAACAACAAATATTTTACCAGAGGTGGTGTGCTCAGCAATTTTTACGATCATCTTGTAACCAGGGACAGGATCAGCAATGAGGCACAGTGGAAGGGAGATTATAAGTTCCAGCCATTTGATGCAAGAAGTGAGCTTCAGGTGAATGCTCCTATGCAGCAGATGGCGCAGACTGCCGCTGTGGGTACCGTGGCAGGTGCTGCTGCCGGAATTGGCGGAATACCTGAGGGCGACCAGGCAAGGGATGTGACCAGATATACGGACAGGGTAGTGGGACATATGGTATCCGGGATAGTGAAGAAAATGAGACAGGTGCTCAATAAGTATGTGTCCATAACCATCACAGACATGACGGATCTCATACCGGAGCTTACCTACTATATAAGATGGGCTGAGTATATAGAAAAATTGCAAAGCAAAGGTGCGGTATTTTCCAAGGCAAGGGTTGTGAACTCTGCATATCAGCCGGACGCAGATATTTCCAAGGCAAGGGGGGCAAACTCGGCATATCGGCCGGACACAGATATTTCCAAGGAAATCGAGTCCAAGAGCAGATATTATATGTGGGCCCGTGGCGTATACAATATCAAGCTTGCAGCATTTGATACGGAGGAGTCGGATCACATAGTGACCAATGATCTGGACTTTGACAGTGACCACAGGGTGTATATCCTTACAGGTGCCAACAGAGGTGGCAAGACGACTATAACCCAGACGATAGGCCAGCTTTTTGTACTGGCTCAGGGTGGTATATATATCCCGGGTGATGAATTTGAATTTGCTCCTGTGGACTGCGTATTTACGCATTTCCCTGCTGACGAAGACAAGACCCTGGATCTTGGAAGACTTGGTGAGGAGTGCAAGAGGTTTAAGGAGATATTTGACGGTGCGGGTGACGGCAGCCTGATACTTTTGAATGAGACGTTTTCAACCACATCGTTTGAGGAGGGCTATTATATAGCCAGAGATTCCGTGAGAGCTATTCTGACAAAGGGAACGCGGACGATATACAACACCCATATGCATAAGCTGGGCTTTGATGTGGATGAGATGAATGAAGGGCATACAGAGGGCAAGGTATATTCGCTGATCGTACACAACGAGGGCTCACAAAGATCTTACAAGATCGAGATAGCGCCGCCCGCTGGCAGATCATACGCCAGTGACATAGCGGAGAAATATGGCGTTACATATGACATGCTGGTGAATACAGAAAAATAGTTGGATATAGCCACTGCCTGCAGATGATATTATAGACGGTATTTGGGCGATTTAAAGCCGTACATTAAGAACTGTGGACAGTGAAGATATTGGAGGGTATAGGATGACAGAAAAGCATACAGACAAGAGAACAATACTTATAGTGGATGATGACTTGGATCTGTCTATGCTGATACAGGATATGCTGGAGGACAACGGCTATGCTTTTCTGTACGCAGCCAGCATAGACGATGCATATGAAGTGCTGACAGATAACAAATGTGATCTCATACTTCTGGATATCAATCTTCCCGATGGTACAGGCTTCTCACTATGTAAAGAACTCAGGCATACTTCGCAGGTGCCAATCATATTTGCAAGTGCAAGGACGAGTGAGGATGACAAGGTGAATGGCCTTGATATGGGTGGAGATGACTATATCGCAAAGCCGTATTCACTGAAAGAGCTTATGTCTCGTATCCGTTCGATACTCAGGAGAACTTATGGCGTTGATGACAATAAGTCTGAGATGTTGACCCTGAATACAGATGGTAACGAGATAGAGATCAACAGGCACGCACGGACTGTGAGCAGAAACAAAAGTAATGTGGATATGAAGCCGAAGGAATTTGACCTGCTTGTATACATGGCGGAGAACAGAGGCAGGGTATTGACAAAGGAACAGATCATGAGTGCCGTGTGGGGGCTGTACAGTGATGTGGAGCCATCCACGGTTGCGGTGCATGTGAGGTGGCTCAGAGAAAAGCTTGAGACAGATCCGTCACATCCGCAGCTTATCCGTACGGTATGGGGAACGGGATATGTGATGGGAGATAGTGAATAGACAAAGACAGTGAGAATAATATGAGCTTGTAAGGTGGATGTCCACTTGGCAGCTGTAGGGAGTTTATATGAAACGACATTCAGTAAGAAACAATATAATAAAAATGCTGATCGTGTTCATGTGCGCCATAACCATAGTTTTTGGCTGGCTGTTCTACAGGGAGAAGCAGGACGAGACACGGCGGATAAAAGATGATGAATATGGGCAGTATATAGTGGAACTGAATGAAGTGAAACAACTGTATGATTCGGGATCCACAGATGCTGACGAAAAGCTTGACGCTGTAATGAATGAACTCAGGGAACAAAAGCTAGATACCGGCAAGTCAGGACTTAGAAATATATTGATCATTTATATCGTTGTCCTGTGTGTTGTGATTGTATTATTCCTGTACATATACGTGTGTGTTCTCAGGCCATTTGACGAGCTGGAGGATTATGCATCACATCTGGCAGCAGGGGATATGGACACCGAACTTAAGTACAGACGGGTAAATATGTTCGGAAGCTTCACGTGGGCATTTGACCATATGAGAACGGAGATAGTGCATGCAAGGCGTAGAGAGCAGGAAGCGATAGAGAACAACAAGACAGTTATAGCCACGCTGTCACATGATATAAAGACTCCGATCGCATCCATAAGAGGATATGCGGAGGCATTGGTCATGAATATGGATGCCACCCAGGAGCGCAGGGAGAGGTATGCATCGGTCATCATGAAGAAATGTGATGAGGTGACGTCCATAACGAATGACATGTTTATTCACTCCTTGCATGATCTGGACAGACTGGTGGTGAAGAGTGATGAGGTTGAGATAAAACCTCTGCTGGAACAGGTCCTGTCAGATATAGGTCTCGGAATGGATATAGTGGTGAATGGAGATATAACCGAGGCAGTGCTTGAGCATTCAGATTCGGAAAGAGTGGTTCAGGTGATAGAAAATATACTGTCAAATGCCTCTAAGTATGCCAGAGACACAGAGATAAGTATTGTTACGGAATGTATATCGCCCGAAAAACTTCCAAGGAATGTCCATGTGAGCGGCGCTGATATGGTATACAGGCTGTCCATAAAGGATCATGGAACAGGCATCCCAGATAAGGACATGCCGTTCATATATGAGAAGTTTTATCGAGGGGAAAACTCCGGTGATGAACCTGGAGCGGGCCTTGGACTATTTATTGTCCATTATCTCATGGACAGAATGGGCGGAGATGTGGAACTTGTAAATCATGCCGATGGCCTGGAGGCAGTGTTATATTTTGCAGCAAGAAAGGTTTGTTAAGGACTTGTTAATAAATAGGGTGATATGGTTGTAGCACGGTGGCGAGGTGAAGATCTGTAGAGGATGTCTGAATGCCCCCGTGCTACAACTATAAAAAGGAGAGAAAAATGGCAGATATAATACTTCAGGCAAGAGACCTTTGCAAAAGCTTTTCCAGTGAGGGCGTGCAGAATCATGTGCTCAACAACATGGATCTGGATATCTATAAGGGAGATTTTACAGTCATCATGGGAGCGTCAGGCTCGGGAAAATCCACACTGCTTTATAGTCTGTCCGGGATGGACAGACCGACTTCGGGAAAGGTCATATATGATGGCGAGGATATAACAGAATACAATGAGAAGCACATGGCAGAACTCAGGGTGTATGAGTTTGGATTTGTGTTTCAGCAGATACATCTTGTTAGTAACCTCAGCATTAGAGAGAACATACTTGTGCCTGGTTATATGAATAAGGATACGAGCACAAAAGAGACTGAAAACAGGGCTGATGAACTCATAAAAAAGATGAATATAGAAAGTGCTGCTGACAGACTTCCTGCACAGGTGTCCGGCGGAGAGGCACAGAGGGGCGCTATTGCCAGAGCGGTCATCAACAGTCCGGGTATCCTTTTCGCGGATGAGCCGACAGGCGCATTGAACCGCAGGAATACCCAGGATGTGCTGGACCTTCTCACTGAGCTCAACGTGGAGGGACAGAGCATACTCATGGTTACCCACGATGTGAGGGCTGCTATCAGGGCGAACAGGATCATCTACATAGAGGACGGAAGGATCATAGGTGAGCTGAAGCTGTCACAATATATTGAAGAAGACCGCAAGAGACGTGAGAGCCAGATAGATGCATGGCTTGGTTCCATGCAGTGGTAGGAGGTGCCGGGATGAGATATATCATGATGGTGCTTCGAGGAAATATGAGAAGAAACAAGGGCGTGCATATAAGTGTGTTCGTGCTCATGCTTATCATTTCTCTGGCATTCTGTTCAGTGCTTTCTTACTACACGAATTCCATAAGGCGTGATTCGAAAGCTATGGAAGAGGTTGGTTATGGAGGTATGCTTGCCGCACTTTATGGGGAGGACAGGCTGGATGCCTATGGAACAAGTGCAGACAAGATAATAAAGAATATTGGCAAATGTGATGCGGTGCAGGAAGTGAAAGCAGCAGATGTTGTATATCTGCTGCTTAAGGACTGCAATGGAAAAGGCGGAAACAGCAGCTTCGTTTTGAATGATACAGACAGCGTGCTCACATATGATCAGTATGATGTGGATAACAAAATGACAGATCGCCGGCTTGAAAAAGGTGAGATAAGCGTGCCGTTCAGTTTCATAGGTATGTATGACTGCAAGATTGGTGATACAGTCGAGCTGGGCAATGATAACGGTTCTTATACCTTCAAAGTTGCGTCATTTTTCGAGGATCCATATATGGGATCTTCGGTCATGGGAATAAAGACGATATTGATCTCAGATGAGGATTTTGCGGATCTCAAGGCAAAGGCTGCGGAAGATCATAGAAGCGGACTGGAAGATGACAAGAGATCCTTTGAATTGTCAAAGCTTATCATAATAGATAAAAAGCCGGGCCTGGACCTCACGGAGATGGAGTTTGAGAGAGAACTGAATAATGTGAGTGATTTCGCGTCATATTGCTGGATAACTTTATCAAAGGAGCAGGCGGGAAGTTACATGCTTCTTATGACAAAGGTATTCTCCGCGGTGCTGCTTATATTTGTTGTGCTGCTTCTGGTGGCGGCTATGATAGTTCTAGGACACAACATCGGCAGCAGCATAGAGATGGATTTTGTTAACATAGGAATACTCAAAGCGGTCGGAATGACAAATGCATCGGTGAAGCTGGCGTTGCTTGCCGGGTATATGTGCACTGTGGCGGCTGGACTGTTTGCTGGAATACCACTGGCCATTCCGATACTAAAAATTATAAATAGTGCCACAAGATCTTCTTCAGGACTTGAAGTTCCGTCTGATATTAATGTAGGACTTGTGCTGTGTGTCATATTGGCGATACTGCTTCTGGTAGCAGCATTTATCATGTTGAAGACAAGGAGAATATCCGAGGCCACACCTATAAAGGCGATAAGAGGTGGACGGGACAGTGTGCATTTCTCAAGCGTTCTGAAGCTTCCGGTCTCAGGCAAGAAACTTGGTGTGAGTCTTGCATACAGACAGTTTATATCTGAGAAGAAACAGTATGCCGCAGCCATCATAGTGACTGCTATACTTGCCATGTTCATGATACTTATGAACGATATGATGCGTTGGTTTAATTCACAGAATATGCTGGTGGATATGTTTTCAGTCACGAAGTATGACCTGACTGCTTCGTTTGTCGATGAGGATACGCAGAAGGATATAGAGAATGTTATATCAGAACACACAGCGTATAGAAAATATCAAATGTTCAGCGAGTACCTTCTGTTCGATGATGTGCAGATGTATTGTTATATAGTGGAGGACCCTGATATGATCAACACGATAAGAAAGGGAAGAACCTGCACATATGACAATGAAGTGCTGATAACCCAGTATGTGGCTGATGGATTTCACATTAACGTAGGTGACACAGTCACAGTCAAGCGCGGCGGCGTGGCAAGGAAGATGGTGATATCCGGCATATACGATTCGGCAAATGATATGGGCAAGAACTTTGCAATTAGTAAGGCTGCATATAGTAAGTTTGCCCACGAAGAGACCGTAAGTGAGTCTGGTGTCAGTGGAGCTGCCAAAAGCAGTTCAGATGAAGAGGAATGGAGCGGCAAAGGAATATGTTATGATCTTGACAATACTGATGAATGTGATGCGATAATCCAGGAGATAGATAAGAGATATGGCGATAATCAGGGCATCACGTATTCAATACATTCAGCAAAGGATGATTTTGAAGGAGTGGCGGGTACAGTCAACATTGCAATACAGGGACTCACATTGCTCACATATATGTTGGGGGCTGTATTCGTGATAGTCACGGTTATAATCGTGTGTGGCAAGGTTCTCATGCGTGAGCAGAAGGATATCGGAATATACAAGGCACTTGGATTTACATCCTTCAGACTCAGATGCCAGCTTGCGGTCCGCTTTATCGTGACGGCAGTTGCGGGTTCGCTGCTTGGTATAGTTCTGGCACTTATCGTCAGCAAGCCATTCTTCAAGGCAGGATTTGAATCATTTGGAATATACAGTTTTAATTTAAGTACAAGCGTGATATCACTGGTTATACCATTGGTATTTATGAGCGTGTTATTCTCTGTGGTAGCATTTATCAGAGCGGGGAACATCAGAAAGGTTCAGCCGCAGGTGCTCATCGCAGATCAGTAGAAGTATATAGGAGAGTGGAACTATGTATACAGCCGTAGTTCTGCTCTTTTTTGTTTGCCACAAGTTCTTGAAATTTGTCACTTGTTATGGTCATGCCCTATGGAATATAATGTCTGTATACAATGTCAGTAGACAAGGTGGGTATATATAATGGATAAGTTGATCATATATCTGATATGTATAAATATACTGGGAGCTGTCCTTGACGGCGTTACGGCCGCGAATCGCAGGAGAACAAGCCATAAGGCGCTCGGTGTCCTGTTGGGGATCATAGCCATTGCCGGTGGTGCCCCTGGTATGATCATAGCATTTGCACTGTGTGATCGGACGGCCTCCAAGACGAATATGATGCTGAGAGTGTTCACTGTGTGCGTGTGTGTGATAGAGCTTGCAGTGTTCATGACTTGGAAGCTCAGACCTACAGGCAAATGGAGCTTTGCATTCTGGGATGTGTTTGTGGAATACAGATGGACATTGTGGTTCGCGGCGGCAATGAGTGTTGTAACATTTGTCATGTTCGGAATTGACAAATACAGAGCGGTCAAGGGCGGATACAGGATACCTATAGCTGTCCTGCTCGGCATGGCATTTGCCGGTGGAAG
>USSH01000051.1 GCA_900557435.1 uncultured Coprococcus sp.
CTGAACCTCTGTATAGATAATATTGTTCTTCTTGAGACTGTCGATCTTCTCTTTGGCATTGTCATCTGTACGATACTGAATGTTACCCTTTACAAATATCTGTGTAGTCTCCGGAAGAACCAGATATATACCACCACACAGAGCAGCCACAACAATAATTGCTATCAATATCTTCACAAATGTCTTCATAATTATCTCTCCTATCCATGATGAATACTAATAATAAATATAAGCTATTCTAGAAAAGTTCCTTCTCAAGCTGGAATATAAAATCCTCCAGCAGCTGCATGCGCTTGCTATACTCAAGTCTTCCAGCCTCAGTCTTGCACCGCTTTATCTTAGGTTTGTTAATCTTATAAAAATTCTTTATTCTGTAATATGCACGCTTATAACTGGCCTCATCCTCTATAGCAGTTGCCATGGAATCCCACAACACACTTATGGCTCCAACCTCATCTAGAAGATCTGCATCCATAACTATTCTGCACTCAAGTGACAGATCCGCATCTGTATCTTTCTCCTCATGTATCATGATGATCTCACCGATCTTTGCTATCTTCTGAGGATCTACGCCAAGGCTGTCCAGATAGTTTACCGCAATCTCTGCTCCTACCTCACCATGTGGTCTCTCATCATCCCAGCCCACATCATGAAGAAGTGCGGCAAGAACTATAATATCCAAATCTCCACCCAGCTTGGACTGAAGCTTAATAGCCCATCTATAAACTCTCATAGTGTGCTCAAACCTGCTTCTGAATGGGTAGTTTGGCGGTCTGCCATTCACAGCCGTCTGTGTCTTTACAAAATCAATTACTTTAGCGTAATTCATAATAGTTCGCCCCTTGGAAAATCACTATTAAGACACTTTTCTACGGCTTTTCCCTTTCCGTAAAAGTATCATACTTGATGATAACATCTTTTGTAGCATTTTGCTATAATTTTTTAAATTTTTAACAAATATCTTATAAAATAAGTGCATCCTCCGCCGTCACCCAGCGGGAATATACATAAAAAAATCCATGCGGTCTTTCTTCGAAGCGTCACCATAGACGTTACCTCAGCAGTTAGCTCAGCCCAGGCACCCTCACGGCACACAGGAGATTCCCCTTAGTGCTGCTTCGTCTCCGACCTGACACGGTTCAGAGATTCCTGTTGCGCGAGACCCAGACATCAACACCACTTACTGAGGGCAGCCCTACAGCAGCCACCCCTCTGAAAGACCATCACCCCTGCTATAGCGGATTGCAGGTACAGGGCGCCGCTAACTCCCCGGTTGCATGGAAACTTTAAAACATATTTAATTATATGATCTTTGTCATCATTTAGATCACAAAAACCCGTAGGCTACATTATATCCGACAAGCCGGGATACGTCAAGCTTTCTTCATCTTTCCCTGTCTCAGGTCCCGAAAAAAATCCTTCATCATGTTGCTGCACGCATCTTCCCTTACACCTCTGATCACATCTACCTGATGATTAAACTGCCGCATCTGAAGCAGATTGATTATGGAACCTGCGCATCCGGCCTTTGGATTCATACATCCGATGACCACCTTGGGAATTCTGGCCTGAACTATAGCTCCGGCACACATCTGGCACGGCTCAAGTGTAACATACATGGTACACTCCTCAAGTCTCCAGTCGCCAAGCTTTTTTGAGGCCTGTTCAATGGCAAGTATCTCCGCATGGGCAAGAGTCGTTTTCTTGAGATTTCTCTTATTAAACCCTCTGGCAATTATCTTGCCCTCATGAACTATCACGCAGCCTATAGGCACATCTCCATTTGCATAGGCCCGTCTAGCCTGAACTATGGCCTTATCCATATATTTTTCATGATCTTTCCTGTCTGCAGGATCCATATCGTCTGCCGGCACCATATTGTCATCTGACTCCGTATCCGTCACATTGCCGGCACTGTCTGCAGATTTTTCGCCCATAATATCCGTCTTGCTAATTTCGTCGTTTATCATCTGTCATATTCCCACTTTTCTATACTGCTCTTAAGCTTATCTATACATATCTATCTCTACACTACACTTGATCGTCTATATAAGTTAAACAATATCCACTATCCAATAACCGAAATTCCCCGTCTTGATCTGCGCTTCCTTTTCAGGCACAAATCTGTCAAATCCGAATATTCCCGCCAGGTATTTTTCCCTGGCAGAATACACGCCCGGAACTCCCAGTATGTAACTGTTATTTTCACTGTCAGGTCCAAACAGCACCTTTCCCAGCATGAGATACTTATAGCTGTAATACCCATGTGTGAGGAAACTGTTCACACCGAGCTTCCAGTTGTTCATATCGAGAAGTCCGATATCATTTGGCGTTATCTTCACGCTCTCTATCACACTATCAAGCCCATCATCCAAAGAATTTCCCGGGAGCAGCGGCAAATGTTCATTTTTGCTGAACATGTTTTCCACCGCTTTTTCAGTGTCAGAGCGTGATTCCTTCTCTGCAGCATGTTCTGTCGCAATCTCAGGTGCAGCCGTTGTTGTCATATCGTCTGTTATAGAAACTTCCCTGACTGCCTCGTCAAGCACCCCGTTCCCCTCAGGCTGCCCGGCAGTCCACATAACTGAATAATCAACCTCGCTGTCCGTCCAAGATGAACAAAACATATCATTTTCATAACACTGATGCTCATAACATTGATGCTCATAACACTGAAGATTTTCATAACATCGAAGATTCGCATTATTCCTCGAATCCATAAGTCTTATGGCTATCCCGGCAAACGCTGTAACAGGGCGTCCGCTTCCACCCACATCATCCCAGCAGAATGAAAATGACGCCTCTCCATGTCCACCAGTGAGCTTCATCTTCCCGACCAGAACCGGAAGAGGGATCATCGGTGTCTGCCCCTCTACCCCGCCTGTTTTCTTTTTTCCTGTCGTGTCAGTCTGAAACTCCAGACCATTCTGCGGCAATGTTTCTCTGTACATATAGACACCATACAACGTTTCGCGCCCACTTATGCCATTCTTCAGTCCTATAGTTATACGTCCTGTCCTCCCCGTCTTTGCCACTTTTGCAAATCCGGAATTTTCGCATTTGCGTCCTTCGTGATATCTGTAAATATACGATATAAATCTGTTCCAATACACCATAGATAATCCTCCTCTCCTCTGGGAAACCTTGTGAGATCATCCAGTCTGGCATCTCACATGTTCCTGGGACTCTAACAATTATCTATGTGCAAATGGTGATGGGTATTCTATTATTTGTCCGAAAGAATATCGCTCAAAGCTGCAAATTCCGCCAGTCCCAAACTTTCTCCTCGGATATTTGCTGATATTCCAAGTGATTCAAGAGCTTTTGCAACCTCTTCCTTTGTAAATGACAGCTCTCCGCTGTTGGCTATTCCGTTCTGAAGAGTCTTTCTTCTCTGGTTGAAGGATGCCCTGATAAGCCTGAACATAAGCTGCTCGTCCTTCACCTTTACCGGCGGCTCCTGGAATCTGGTAAGCCTGATAACGGCAGACCCCACTCCCGGTCTTGGGATAAAACAGTTTGGCGGCACATTTGCAACGATATAAGGCTCTGCGTAATACTGTACTGCCAGTGACAGTGCACCATAATCCTTCGTTCCGGGTCCGACCTGCATGCGGTCTGCCACCTCTTTCTGTACCATGACGGTCACCGAGAGCAGTGGCACATGCTTCTCGAAAAGTCCCATGATGATCGGCGTGGTTATATAATATGGAAGATTTGCAACAACCTTTATAGGTCTGCCGCCATTTCTCTCCTCCACTATCTTGTTGATATCGACCTTCAATATGTCGTCATTGATGACCGTTACATTGTCATATTCAGCAAGAGTCTCGTCCAGTATAGGCAGAAGATTCTTATCTATCTCCACCGCCACTACCTGTCCGGCACTCTCCGCCAGATACTGTGTCATGGTTCCTATTCCCGGGCCTATCTCCAGCACGCAGTCATCCTTTGTGATATCCGCTGCGCTGATTATCTTGTTTATCACATGGGAATCTATCAGAAAGTTCTGCCCGAACTTCTTCTGAAATGCAAATTCGTACTTTTTTATCGTCTCTATCGTAACCTGTGGATTGCTTAACTTCTCCATCCTCTGTCCTTTCTTATTTATCAGTTCATATTATACATTTTCATCGCATTTACATAAGTTGTTTCATACACTTTCTCAACCGGCACATCCTTTATCTCGGCTATCTTCTCAGCTATATAAGGAATGTAAAGAGCCGAATTTCTTGTCCCTCTGAATGGAACCGGAGCCATATATGGAGAATCGGTCTCAAGGACGATCTTTTCAAGAGGAATATCTTCCACGACCTCCTGAAGTCTGCGGCTGTTCTTGAAGGTGACAACTCCACCAACGCCGATATTGAATCCCATCTTAATGTATTCTCTAGCTTGTTCAACACTGTATGAATAGCAGTGTATCACTCCGCCATTTCTTCCGCCGTCCATATCTTTCAGTATCTCCATGGTGTCTGACGCAGCATCCCTGCTATGTATGATTATAGGCATGCCTAGTTCTTGCGCAAGCTCCAATTGTCTGATAAACCATTTCTTCTGCACGTCCCTCGGCGGATCATCATCAAAATGATAATCGAGACCGATCTCGCCTATCGCTTTCACCTTTGGATTTTCAAGTGTCATCTGCTTAAGTGCCTGCATATCATCCTCAGTGAGATCTCCCACCTCACTTGGATGCACACCTACAGCAGCATAAAAATGTGGATATTTTCCGGCAAGTTCAACCGAGTTTCTGGATGACTGCATGTCCGCACCGACATTCATCACCTTATCTATATCTTTTTCTAAAAATTCTACAATGAGTCGTTCTCTGTCCTCGTCAAACTGCTCATCATCATAATGTCCATGTGTCTCAAATATCATCTTCTCAACCTTCCTGTCTTGAACACCAGCCTGTTTTAATCGCCCTGTGATCTCAAAATACAGACACGATCTCATTTCATCTGTCACGCTGTATTATACATAAATACATTCAGTTTGTGAACGTTTTATTATTTGTTTATGTTTGTTTATTAATCTTTATAAATAGATTAAACTTTGAACACATTATTTTCACAATTCCTGGATATACTAAACATCGTAAAGAGTTTTTCATTTATTTGAATCCTCTCTCCCCTCATTTTTTTACAAGAGGCAGCAGATCTCCCCGGTCTGTTACCTCTTGTTTTTTTGTGTCTGTAACTGTATATTTATATTTGGTATTTATTATGAAATACATCAGGTTACACAGCCAGACGGCAGCATTCATGAACCGTCCGGATTTTGTATATACCAATATCTATAAAATTACAGGAGGACTTCCATGATATCAAAGAAATATTCAGCAATGTTAAACAACACTTCCATCATCAGGGAATTTGCGCAGTATGCTTCAAAGCGTGCCGCTGAGATCGGTGCTGAAAATGTGTTCAACTATACCATAGGCAACCCATCTGTGCCTACCACAGACGACTTCAACAAAGGACTTATCGATCTTATCCAGAATGAGGATTCACTGGCACTTCACGGCTACAGCCCTACACTTACTATTTACTCTGTAAGAAAAGCTGTCGCAGATTCACTGAACCGCCGTTTCGGCATGGAGTATGTTCCTGAGGACATCTTCATGACATCTGGAGCTGCCGGAGCTCTGGCGCACGCCATCAGATGTGTCACAGAACCGGGCAACGAGGTCATCACATTTGCCCCTTACTTCCCTGAGTATGTACCATACGTTGACGGAACCGGTGCTGTTCTCAAGGTCGTTCCCGCGGACATAACTTCATTCCAGATTAACTTTGACGCATTCCTCGAGATGATGAATCCAAATGTTCAGGCGATCCTCATCAATTCGCCGAACAACCCATCAGGAATCGTTTACTCAACCGAGACTATAACACGTCTTGCCCAGATCCTCTCAGCGAAACAGGAAGAGTACGGACACGACATTTACCTTATATCAGACGAGCCTTACAGAGAGATCGTATTTGCGGGAACCGATTCACCGTTCATCTCAAAGTTCTACGACAACACGATCTGCTGCTACTCATTCAGCAAGTCTCTGTCACTGCCTGGAGAGCGTATCGGATACGTGGCTGTAAATCCTAAGTGCAAGGATGCGGAGCTCATCATCAACATGTGCGGACAGGTATCACGTTTCACAGGACACAACTGTCCTTCATCTCTGATACAGCTCGGAGTTGCAAAGGTTCTTGACGAGACTTCTGATCTGTCAATCTATGAGAAGAACAAGAACATCCTGTACAAAGAACTCACCGCCATGGGATATGAGTGTGTTGAGCCGGGCGGAACATTCTATATGTTTCCTAAGACTCCTATCGCCGATGCAAATGAGTTCTGTAACATGACCGCTCATGAACTTGATCTGATCCTAGTTCCAGGCGACAGCTTCATGTGCCCTGGACATATGAGACTGGCTTACTGTACCACAACAGATATGGTTGAGCGCTCACTGCCTCTGTTCGAAAAGGCTATCAAGATGTGCAAATAATGATCTGTGTATAAGTTTCTATATCAATATCATGCCTTATCAGTATAGATATTATTTGCGCTAATCTTGTTTATACAAAATTATTTTAGGAAAGTATTGAGATATAACATATGACTAACATAAAAATAATTCTTGCCTCCGGATCGCCGAGAAGGAAGGAGCTTCTGACTCAGGCAGGATATGACTTTGATGTATGTCCGAGCCTATCTGAGGAAGATCTTGAGGTGATGGCTCCATCAGAATATGTGATGCTCCTTGCCAAGATGAAGGCCGATGAAGTGTGCAACAGGATCATCGCCGAGGATGTGGGAAGGCGCGCAAAAAAACTTCCAGAAAAGTTCGTAATTCTCGGAGCCGACACGGTTGTTTCACTGAACGGCAGGATTCTCGGAAAACCGTATGATTATGACGATGCATACAATACCTTGAACAGTCTGTCAGACCAGACACATCAGGTATACACCGGTGTATGCCTGATATATGTGGAGGGAAGGGCAAAGACTTCGAGTTCTTTCTTCGAAAAGACGGACGTGACCTTCTATCCGGTATCCCACGAGGAGATCATCCAGTACCTTGCGACAAATGAGCCATTTGACAAAGCTGGAAGTTACGGCATCCAAGGCAAGGGCGGATTGTTCGTAAAGGAAATAAACGGCGACTACAACAATGTTGTGGGACTGCCGCTGGCACGAGTGTACCACGAGATCGAAGAGCTGGTTAATGCTTGATGTGAATAAAAATCCCTGACTACGCCACATTTTGTAGCGGGGTCAGGGATTTTTTAACTTTGGTCTCTATATAACATCCTTATTATCAATATACATATATCCTGCTATCAAACTCACCGTAAACAATGCAATCGAAATTACTATACCTCCAACTGGATACACTCCTTTATCCGTAACATAAGAACTTCTCACCCACATAGTATAATTTCCCAGAAAATACCATCTGGTATAGTATGCAGACACCACATAAATAGCACATACAACCGCAAAACTCATCACAGGGTTTATTATCATACTGAATAAAATCTGTACCATAGTTATAGCCAATGTAATCATAAAAGGAAGGATAAGTGCTGTCAAAATTAAATCTTGCCCAGACAACGAACATGCATTTATACCGAATGTAGTTTCTATAAAATTTCTAGTGGTCTTGCATGTTAATTCCGTGCCAAACGCAACTGCAGATACTATAATAAAAACAAATGCAACCAGATAATACATCATCGTTTGACAAATACACCAGCAACATTTTGCTGACCACCATGATTTGCGATCTTTTACCGCAAGAAATATTGATCTGCCATTCAACGCCAAATCATCGTAAGTATAATACGCAGCCATATATGCCACTCCCATTTGAAAAACAAACCAATAAATCGGTATTATAAAATAATTCCTGGGAGAAAAAACATATACCTCCATTCCCTGAACACTATATAAGATATAATCCATAACAGTTCCTGTAGTATGCTCATTTTCTAAATAGCCAGAATTTGCAACCAGTTCATGGCACCTCCATACCTGACTTAACGAAAAAACTACAGGCAGCAGCAAAACATACCATCTCTTTATTATTCCATACTTTATATCCCTGCCAATTAACTTTATTGTTCTCATTTATTGTCTCCATGCAATTGTCGAACTGTAGTTATTTGTCCATCCTTAATATCGAATATTGTATCACACAAATATTCCAATTCCTCTCTATCATGACAAGCTATTATAATCAAACTGCCTTTATCCCTAAGCTTTATAAGTTCTGTTCTGATCATCGATGCCGATTCCTCATCAAGAGCATTTATAGGTTCATCAAGAACAATTATCTCAGGCTCTCCCATAACCGCATTTGCTATACCCAATTTTTGTTTCATTCCAAGTGAATATTTACGATATGTCCGCTTATCATCAGGATCCAAGCCTGTACGTCTTATTGCAATTCTTACATCTTCTGATGATATCCCACCAGTAAGTTTTGCCAGCATCATAAGATTCCTGTATCCTGTATATTCCGGCAGGAAAACAGGATTCTCTATCAACGCACCTATACTTTCTGGAAACTTTATATCAGTATGGAGAATTTCACCATTGATCCGAATTGTACCACTATCTGGTATCACCAATCCGCATATTGCTCTCATAAGCATAGTTTTACCACTTCCATTTTTGCCTTGGAAACCATAAATCATACCGGATTCCATGACCATACTTACATTATCAATAACGCAATTTCCCTCTATTGTTTTGCAGAGATTATCTATCTTAACAATACAATTCGTCTTTCTTTCTACTGTCATCACAAAATATCTCTCTTTCTCGAACACACCCAAGTGGCACTAATACATATTGCCAATAGGATTACATATATGCTCACAATCTGATAGGGGTAAGTCACCTCATTCTGCACCGGATTTATCATCTGCATAACTGACCAATTCCCATCCATTTTTCCCTCTAGTACAACACCGGTCAATATATATATTACAAACGGAAACATTATCGCCGCAAATCTACTCCTGACACATCTAAATATGGCTACCGACATAAGCCCCATAAGTCCGGCAAACAATCCATCAATACATATAAATGCAAGTGCATATAATACCGGATGGGAATTAAATGCAGCCGAAAACAAATAGGTGTCTATGATACCTGCTGTAATAAAAGATAACTTGTCCGGAATACCATTTGGATACTTTCCTGCAACTATATATAAATTTAATAACAAAGGAATTATAGTAGCTGCAAATGCAGAAATGAACACCGCAATCATTTTAGCTAACATGTAATTACCTCTTGATGTCCTTACGCATATAGCCTTATCATACCCCATACTCACATCAGAATAATATGTCCCTGCATAAGGAATACAGGCAATAAGTGGGAATAATGTATAAAACAAGCTGTTATACACAAACTGAAAATCCGTCCCTACCCATGCCTGTATCAATATTCTATGACTATCAGCTTTATATGTTTTATCGAAGAAAATAAAGTCCGTCATAACAATGGCAGTTCCAATAAACATACTTATATACATCCATTTATTATGAAACGTCCTCATCAGTTCAAATCTAAGTGTCCTCATGTATTCTCCTTCAATTTGATAAATCAAGTTCTATCATTATCTTCTCAGGCTGTCTGGCAAATACATAATAATACCTGTTTTCAGTCAAATGCTCCCAGCTCTGTTCCCTAAAAGATGACCTGGTCATAACTGTTGCAAATCCAATCCTCTGTGTTGCACCAACCTTCAACGTATCCGAATAAAATGTATTTATTACAGAAGTCACTGAGGGATCAACCGAACTTGCCCATGTAAGGGATTCAAAACCGCATTGCAGACTATCCATAACAGTGTCCCACGCTAGATCATTTTCAGAGGTATTCCTAACATCAAAACAAGCGCTTATTATTCTTATATCATCTGGAGAATCCACATCTCCAAATTCCACCTTATACTCGCTTTCAAATTCATCACATGTATATATACACGAATGATTAAACGAAACTTCAAGATTTTCAATATTGATCATAGAATCATTCTTGTATCTGGTCTCTGGAGCAGTGTAATTTCGATTCACACTATATATACGACTTGTCCAAAATGTAATCAGGCATGCGCATATAAAAACTAGTATCCTTTTCAACGCGCACCTCCATCATAGTTATCCATCGATATAGAATCGGCCTTAACCAAGTCCGGAACAATATCGGGATTATATGTTTCATCTGTAATCGGTGGGATCCCCAAATAGTATGTTTCTCCTTCTCCCCACATATCGCTCACTTCAATACCTAGTGTACATTCCTGTTCCTCTCCTGCATCAAGATTGCAATCAAAAAAATTTTGCCCTCTATTTTCTTCTGCAGTATACCGAGACCGATCATAGTAGCAGCAACTGTCCGAATACCATATTTTATCCCTGTCTTTAGACAAATATACTACATACAACATAAGAGGTACTTCTATCTTTGAATCACTCCCATTGGATATACGGCATTTTATAAAATAATATCTTGTTTCTGACTGTCGATCAGCTTCTCCAATTGTTGAATCCGGCTTAGGGAATTCTCCAGAACAAAAGTATTCTTTCGGATATGTTGTCTGTGTTTCAATATCGTTATCCCCCACTATATCGCATGACAACATTTCCACTTTAAGACCTTCCATATTTATAACATTATCCCCAGACAGCTCACGCCAGTCTGAGGATTCTGCATTTTCTTTTAGGTTATTAATTGTCTGTTGATCAACATTCTCTACTACATCTGCCTGCTTTATGTCTCGTTCGTATGGTTTTTGTTTATTTCTTTCCATTCTATCTACAAGCACTCCTGCAAAGATCACTATCAATACAAGTAAAATAAACACTGCTCTACGCGCCCAATATTTCTTCCGCATATCTAGACCTCCGCCTTTTGAATGCCCTTAGATGATCTCATCAGTTTTATAATTACTTTCTTTATTCCACAATAGATCCATGATACGATGAGCGATGTTATAAACACCGTAAGGGGCTTAGAAATCTCATAAAAACAACTAACCAAATTAGTCACTGGCCCTTTCCCACCAAACGATATCAATGTAATCCACATTCTTGCAGCAACTCCCTGAAATACATATATGTACAGAGAGTATCTGCATCCTATAACAGCGAAAATATTCTCTCTT
>USSH01000052.1 GCA_900557435.1 uncultured Coprococcus sp.
ATTATAACAATTTACACCAAAAACAAAAAACTGTAAACAAACTTATTTCTGTTTTATTTTAGTATATATTTTTGATCGGATATGGGGTAGAATTTTAGTGGCTAAACGACTTACTGACACATACTTTATCAAGCAGAAAGGACTAGACAAATGAAAAACATCATATTTGATATAGGCATGGTTCTCGTTGATTTCCACTGGAGAACCACAATGCAGAAACTTGGAATACCCGAAAATGTTATAGATACTCTGGATCACAACATGGTAAATCATCCACTATGGAACCATTTTGACCTCGACGACATCCCGGAGGCAGAGCTGATCCAAAAATTCAAGGAGCTCAGCCCGGAGTGCGGCGAATACATAGACCTGTTCATGAACAATCTGGATGACGTAGTTGACATGTTCCCGGATGCAGACAAATGGCTCAAGTCTCTGAAAGACAGAGGATATCACATATACCTGCTGTCCAACTATCCGAGAAGACTGTTCGCACTTCACACTCCGCGATTCCACTTTCTTCCTTATACAGACGGAAGAGTCGTTTCGTACGAGTGTCACATAACCAAACCGGATGAGAGAATTTACCAGAATCTGTGCAGCAAATACAACCTCATCCCGGAAGAATGCATATTCCTCGATGACAGACAGGCCAATCTTGACGCTGCCGAAAAGCTTGGTTTCAACACTATCCTCGTCACCGACCCTATAGCGGTCAGAGCGGAACTTGAGAACATCCTTGAGAACATCCTTGAGAAGGAGAATATATGAGCCGAAACGAACCAACAGATAACACGCAAAGCAGCGATAAAACACGCCGCAGCAAAAGTACTGTAAAACGCGGGAATTCTCTCTGGCGCCCGGTATTCTTCTCCGCTGCCTTTATATACATGGAGCTGCTGTTTCACATAGCCATTTACCATGGTGTAGACAGCAATATACTGCATCCGCTGACATTTGCCATTGCATGCGGTCTCACTCTGTCCGCGCTGACATCATTTTGGCACAGAATTGCAAATGCCATCACAGCGTATACCATATGGGGAATTTTCACAGTCTACTATATAGCCCAGTTTGTGTACTATAAGATCTTCAGGACATTCCTGAGTCTGGTATCCATCGGAGGTGCCCATGACGCCATGAATTTTAAGTCTGTCATGTTCGCAGCTCTCAAGTCCAACTGGTACGTGATACTGCTCTTCCTGCTCCCACTTATCTGTCTAGTATTGCTGAACAGATCAAAGTTTACTTTTGACAGATGCCGTATCGACGAGAGCAACGGTATACTTAAGGGCGTCATTGTACAGACCGCATCATCCGCAGTCGTGTGGATCGCTGCCATTTGTCTTCTGGCGGTGCACGGAACCGGAGCATACACTCCTTACTCCCTTTTCCACGGCCGCTATGTGCTTGAGCTGTCTATGAACAAACTGGGAGTCGTCATGACCACCGGCAGGGACTGCACGGTTATGATAACCAAGAGCAACTCTGACAAGACATTTGAGCTTGCAGAATCTGCTCTGGACATACAAAATGACTCGAACAATTTGGCATCACTGTCAGGTAACGATGGCTCCGATACTAACAAACCATCAGGCAGTACATCTGACTCAGGCAACAACGAATCCTCCAATAGTACGTCAGGTTCATCCGACGTTTCGGATCTCGAAAACAGCACTGAATCATCAGAGCCTCAGTATGTACCTCAGATAGATGAGAATATCAACCTCACCCAGCTCTATAACTCCACCGATGACGATGAGTTAAAGAGCATCACAGCATATTTTTCAGGAGTGCAGCCGACCTACACAGACGAATACACCGGCATGTTCAAGGACTACAATGTGGTATTTGTCACGGCTGAAAGCCTCAGCACATACGGAATATCCAAGGAGGCAACCCCTACTCTGTACAAGATATACCATGAGGGATTTGAATTTACCAACTTCTATAATCCACTCTGGTATCACAGCACAATAGACGGGGAATTTGCCAACTGTCTCAGTCAGTACCCGGCATCCTCCAAATGGAGTTTCGAGGAATCCGCAGACACATATCAGCCTTATGCTCTGGGCAATATTTTGAACAGTCAGGGATACAAGAGCTACGGCTATCACGACTTTGACGCCACATACTACGACAGAACCAGCACCCATCCGAATATGGGATACACCACCTTCAAGGCCATCGGGGCAGGGCTGGACATCCCGGATCACGTCATGTACTCAGATCTGGAATGCATCGAGGCTGTGTACAATGATTTCATAGATGACGACCATTTCAATATGTACCTCATGAGTTTTTCAGGACATTTGCCATACAACTATGACAATCAGTACATATGTCAGAAGAATCGTGAGGAAGCTGAATCACTTCTCTCCGGCAAAGGCTACTCGGACGAAGCTGTCGCCTATGTAGCAGCCCAGATGGAGCTTGACAAGGCACTGGAATACCTCATGGACAAGCTTGAGGAGGCAGGAAAGCTTGACAATACCCTGTTCGTAGTCGCACCTGATCACTATCCTTATGGGCTGAGTGACGGCGTATACAATGAGCTTGCCGGCAAGGACATAGAGGACGACGACTTTGAACTGCACAGAAACCAATTCGGAATATGGAGTTCATCCATGGAAAAACCTGTTGTCGTAGATAAGCTCTGCGCCAGCATAGATATCCTACCAACCGTCCTGAACCTTCTCGGAGCAGACTTTGATTCAAGACTGCTTGCCGGGCGCAACATACTGTCAGACTCAGATGAGCTTGTGATATTCGCCGACCAGAGCTTTATAACCGACAAGATAAAATACGATGCAGCGACCGGAGAGACCACATATCTCGTGCCTGAATCTCAGGTGCCGGATGGCTATCTGGACTCCATGATAGCCGAGGTCGAAAACAGACTGTACATATCGGACGAAGTCATCGACACTGACTATTTTTCATTTGTGTACGGAAAGTCCTCTGACAGATAAACCAGAACACAAAGGCTGTGATGCCGGACGATATATCCGCGGCAGCCTGAACTACAGCCACACCATGTTCGCCATACCAGACTGGCAGCAGCCATATGAGGGGAATAAAGAAAATCCCCTGTCTCAGGGCGGATATGAGTGTGGCTTTTCCATATGCCCCCAGAGCCTGATAGTACATTCCCATCACAAGACACACCGCCGAAAACGGCATAGATACGGCATGCGCTCTCAGGGAAAAAGCTGCAAGACCGGCGTCATCCATAAACACTCCGCACAGCCTGTCCGCCCACAGATATGACACTCCTCCCATCATCACCATGAACACCACCGAAGTCGCCATGGTGAAATTCAGGGATCTTTTGACTCTTCTGTACATCTTAGCTCCATATGCAAAGCCACACACAGGTGCAAATCCCTGCCCGTATCCCACAAGAACGGCAAATACGACCGCAAATATCTTATTTGCCACCGTTATATTTGCAAGTGCCGTGTCACCATACCGGCGACAGCTCCGGCTCAACAAAACAGCGGCAACGCACATTAGCCCCTGTCTGAGAAATGAAGGCATCCCAATCCTGACGACCTGCACTGCACCCTTGAATTTCCACAGATCACCTATGTGCAGCCTGACCACGCTGAATCTGGCCCTGACGCACGCATACATGATGACCAGACTCACCGCCTGTCCGGCAAATGTGGCGATCCCCGCAGCTCCTATCCCAAATCCAAGCACTTTTATAAGAACGTAGTCCAGTACAGCATTTGTCGCGCCTCCGGCAACTATTCCCATAAGTGCAAGGTACGGCTGCCCCTCCGCTCTCAGAGCATTGTTGAGCACATATGCTCCGCACATCACCGGCGCTCCCATCATAATATATATTCCATACTGCTCCGCCAATTCCTGACTCGTGTCCGTCGCTCCAAGCAGACTTACAATTTCTGATCTGAATATGCCAAATACCACAGCCAAGACTACACCTGACACCACACCACCTGCAAGCGCCGTCGCCAGAGCATGCTCTGCCGCCCTTTTATTCTGCTGTCCGAGAAGTCTTGCGATCTCACTGCCCGCACCCATCCCCCAGGTGTAACCTACAGCCTGGATAAGTGCCATGACAGAGAACATGAGGCCCACCGCTGCAACAGCAGACTCACCGAGACCTGCCACAAAATAAGTAGCCACAATATTGTATGTGGTCGCCACAAGCATAGTGATGACCGTTGATACCGATAGCGATAAAATAAGAGAAGGCACCGGAGTCTCAGCCATTTTGCTCTGATTCTCCTGTGCCTTCTTTTGTGTATATACGCTCTCTGGAACCTCCATCCCTGAGAGTATAAGTGTGTTATATTTATCGTTCTTCCTCTGTGACCGCTGTCTGTTTCTCTGCCTGTCCATGTGCATCTCCCCTGCTTTCCCTGAGAAATTCTTTCACCTGCTGTAATTTCTCTTTTGCATCATACACACCCAGCTCATACATAGCCTCGATCATCTCCGGTTTCTTCTCGAGTCTTGATATCTCTATAGTCTGACTCGGTCTGATTATCAGAGTGTCTCCCTGCTTTTCAAGCTCCTCCAGCTTATCCAGAGTCTTATTATAGTACAGATGCCTCATATGGCACCTTCTGACAAATTCCGGATATTCCCTATATCTCCCTGCTTCCAGCCTGAGCATCCTGTCCGGACCTTTTCTGTAACCCTCAGGTCTTGTGAGAATCACTATATTTCTTCTATAACCCATCCTTCTGAACGCAAATATCGGAATGCTGTCCGACACTCCGCCGTCAAGCAGCTTCATCCCATCGACCTCTACCGTATTGGATATAAGTGGCAGCGATGCCGATGCCCTGACCTTATTCACATCCGCGGGGTTACGCATATCTGTGCACTCGAGATACTCAGCCTCGCCTGTCTCAAGATTGGAACAGCCAACATAGAATCTGGTTGGATTTGCCACAAATGCGTCATAATCCAGAGGATCCAATCTCTCAGGAATATCGTGGTAGCAGAACTGCTCGCCACATATATCTCCCGTTGTTATGAGCGAATACATACTCATGTAATGCTTGTTATTCCTGTACTTCATATTGTATCTCATATTTCGGCCTCTCTGTCTTGCCACATAAGAGAGCCCATGTATCGCCCCGGCAGACACGCCGATCACACCGTCCACCTCTATATCATTATCCATAAAAACGTCCAGAACACCTGCGGTATATATACCTCTCTGTCCTCCGCCCTCAAGTACCAATCCTGTCTTCGCCATATGATCTCCATTCTTCCGCCGCCCGGCGGTATTAACATCAACTGAACTGCCCTTTTGTTTTCTGCATCAATTATCGTATATGCCGTTAAATACCCTGAGACTCCGCTCCAGGATACCATTCATATGCGCTATAGCCGTTCCATAATTTGTCATAGGAACTCCCTGATGCTGCGCCATTTGCTGCCTGTTCTTCATCTCTCTCTCATTTAGCATGCACCCTCCGCAGTGGATGATCAGATCATATCCTGTCAGATCATCCGGGAACTCCGTTCCACTGACAAATGTAAACTCAGGCTCAAGCCCCGTGTAGTTTCTTATCCATCCCGGAAGCTTGACCGTTCCTATGTCATCGCATTGTCTATGATGGGTGCAGCCCTCGGCTATCAAGACTCTCGGAATATTTCTTTTTGTATCCACAGCTTCTATGCCACCTTCATCTCTCAGCTCGTCCAGAACATGTGCCCCCAAAACCGCCATTTCAAGCTGGCCCTTGAACCTCGCCATAAGTATTGAAAATGACGTCATATAGATGTCTTCAGGCACTATCTTCATCACCTTTCCAAATGCCTGAGAATCCGTTATGACCATCGATACCTGACTGCCAAATCTCTCCAGCGTGTCGGCAAGCTCCGTGTCACGGCACACAACTGATATCGCTCCTGCCTCAAGTACATCCCTGATCACCTGCTGCTGCGGCAGGATAAGTCTTCCCTTTGGAGCCGCGGAATCTATCGGTATAACAAGCACGACCACATCACCGGGGCTAAGCAGATCCCCCACAAGCCTTTTTGTCATGGTATCCGTTGTAGTCAGCTTTCCTATCAGTTCCTTAAGCTCATGTATTCCATATCCCTTTTCCGCACTGACCCAGATGGAAGTACCAGTCTCATCTGTCAAGCCACATTTTGCCATCAGCTCCTGTGAGGCATCGCTCTTATTGTATGCAATTATATGATTTATATTCTTCTCCCGGAACAGATCCAGAAGTTCTCTGTCCGCCTGCGGCATCTCCGCGGTTGCATCCACCACAAGCACCGCCACATCCACCTTTGACAGCACCTGTCTGGTCTTTGCCACCCTGAGTTCTCCCAGACTTCCCTCATCGTCTATTCCCGGCGTGTCGACTATGACTACCGGGCCAAGCGGCAATAGTTCCATGGACTTATACACAGGATCCGTGGTCGTTCCAGCCACATCGGACACCACCGCCAGGCTCTGTCCCGTGACCGCATTCACAAGGCTTGATTTGCCCGCATTCCTGCAGCCGAAGAATCCTATATGCACTCTGTTCGCCGATGGCGTGTCGTTAAGTCCCATTTCCAAGCCTCCTGTTTTTCTGGTTTATCTGAACATCACATACATATGTGGGTGTCCATATCCATGTTAGAACCTGAAATCTCTGTCCCCATGCTTTATCCTGTCAAGTCTCTCAACCACTATCTGTCTGACCTTTTCATTTGGAATGTTCTTAAGCTCGTCCTGTATAAGCCTCCGTCCAAGCTCCGCGGTCTCAGGTGATGCGTAATCCACCAGATATTCCTCCAGCGTCATGAGAGCATTTGGATGACAACAGTTCTGTATCTGGCCACTCTTGCAAAGGCTCATGAACCTGTCTCCGGTTCTGCCCTCCCTGTAGCATGCCGTACAGAATGACGGAATATACCCCTTCGTCATAAGCCAGTTCACGACCTGATCCAAGGTTCTTGTATCGCTGACATCAAACTGCTCCGACTTCTCATCCTCCGGCTCCGGCTCATAATAGCCACCCACGCTGGTCTTGGAGCCTCCGCTTATCTGTGACACGCCAAGTCTTATGATCTCATCCCTCACCTTTGGATTCTCTCTCGTAGAGATGATCATACCCGTGTACGGAACTGCTATCCTGATACACGCTGCGATCTTACAGAAAATATCATCACTTATTCCATTGTCAAATGCATCCGGGTCGATGTCATCCGCCTTCTTTACTCTCGGAACACTTATGGTGTGTGGTCCGACGCCGTGAACTGCCTCAAGATGCTCTGCATGCATGAGAAGTCCTGCAAATTCATATCTGTACTTGTCCAGGCCAAAGAGCACTCCCAGACCAACATCATCTATGCCGCCCTCCATAGCACGGTCCATAGCCTCAGTGTGATATGCATAGTCATGCTTTGGTCCATACGGATGAAGCTTTTCGTAAGCCTCCTTATCGTATGTCTCTTGGAACAATATATATGTTCCTATGCCCGCCTCATGGAGTTTTCTGTAATTCTCCACTGTGGTGGCGGCTATATTTACATTTACTCGCCTTATGGCACCGTTCTTGTGTCTGATACTGTAAATGGTGTCTATACACTCAAGAATGTACTCTATAGGATTCATCTGTGGATCCTCGCCCGCCTCTATGGCAAGTCTCTTGTGCCCCATATCCTGTAATGCGATTACCTCTCGTCTCACCTCATCCTGTGTGAGTTTCTTTCTGGCAATATGCTTGTTCTTAATGTGATACGGACAATATACACAACCATTTACACAGTAATTTGACAGATACAGCGGCGCAAACATGACTATCCTGTTGCCGTAGAAATCCTTCTTTATCTGTTCCGCCAGATCACAGATCTCCGCTGTCTTGTCTGGCATCTCACATGCGAGGAGTACCGATGCCTCCCTGTGTGTCAGCCCCTTCCTGAGCTTTGCCTTCTCGATTATAGAGTCTATGAGCTCCACATTGTCCTTGTTCCTGTCCGCATAATCAAGAGTCTCCCTGATCTCTGCGTCATCTATGAAGTCCTCCGCCTTCATGGATCTCACATCATACATTTCTTCTGCCTTCTTTCTCATATACTGTATGCTCTTCCAATCAAATGCACACTGTACATATATCTAAACTAGTAAAAGTCTTCATTCTGTCTATTCCGCCTCCGATGTCTGTTCTTCTGTCACCGCCTCCGGCGAGCCGATTCCACTTATCTCCTCTGGAAGCAGCACATAATCCACGAACCAGCCGGCATCACACTTAAGTACAGCCTCCTGAATGTGGATCGTCACCTCATCGCCATTTTTATTTGTCACTATCCAGTCCGCATCCACAGTCCTGTACTGTGACACACCGTTGACACCATTGTCCTCAAATGCCTGCTGAAGGTCCTCAACATTGCTTACCGCCTGAATATCGGTTATCTTGCACTCTATCTTGTCGATCTCCCCAATCTTCTCATCCACATAGGTTCTGAACTTGCCTATATATATATCCTGGATATCACTGACAGATAGCACCTTGGACTTGCTCTCATACTTCTCGATGTAACCCGGTGCGATATGATCCGCCATCTCCTCACCGTCACCAAATGCATATATCCTTGCACTCTCCTTTGTCAGTCTGTCTGCGCGATACGAAAATCTGTAATATATCACGAAAAATACTGTAAATGTTGCCACTATCGCCACCGCAAGGACTAATATCAGTTTCTTCAGAAATCCATTTCTTTTATCCACTTTGTTGTCTGCGGCGTCTTCATTTTTTATACCTGTGCTGTTTTGTTTTTTATTCTCTGTACTACTCTGTCCCATACACCGTTTCCCACTCCTTTTTTATCGTAAAACATCCTTTTATATTGTATTCACCTGATTTGATATAGTCAAGTAATGTTGCCTGCATAAAAATACCCTCCTTACTGGTTTGTCCAGTAAAGAGGGTACATATAAGCGATCATGATCTGTCTTTTCTAATCATATTATCTTTTCAATATTTTACTCTGTCATACACTCTTTATCGAATGAGATGAACCAGCCTACCAACAATTCATTGTCTCCATAGTATCAAGTTGTTTCTGGATTCTGTTAACAACCATATCTCGTATCTCCGTTGTAGACTTGTCAGCTATCGCCTCATATGGAATAGGTTCAAGAAATGCAAGCTGTGTCGTCACCCTTCTGAGTGACCATCCCTCAAACGGCTTGAATGAATCATAGAGTACAACCGGAACTATAGGACACTTTGCCTTCTTTGCAATCTTAAAACTACCTGGCATAAACTCTTTTAACTCATTGTGGCTATGATCATAACCGCCTTCTGGAAACAGTATGTATCTCCTGCCCGCCTTGATCTCCGTAGACACATCATTTATGACCATCACCTGCTGCTTTATATCCTCTTTGTCCAGCCGCTGCGCCTTGAGCAGGTCCGTAAGCTGATCTGCTATAAACAGCTTTGATCTCTTGGCATCCATGACATAAGTGATAGGTTTGTCATGAGAAACTATTACTCCCAACACATCATACTTACCCTGATGGTTTGCATACATAATGTATCCGCCTTCCTTTGGAAGGTTCTCCATACCCGTTGCAACCGTCTTGATAAATGCACGGCGTCTCACATGATTACACATAACCTGTGCCATCTGATAACATACATCTTCATCATATTTCTCCGGATGTCTGGCATAATACGACATCTTCGGCACATAGTACATGATCAGGAAAATACACGAGACTATTACCCAAATAAATCTTAACATAAATACCTCTAACCAAATACCTTTAACTCAAAAATGTGTGCATATACATGCACACGTCTCCTTGTCCTTTTTTTCATAAATTTTCCATATACTATCTAGTTATTTTCTCAGCAAAGATAAAAGTTGTCAAGTAACATTTTACCTATTGTGTCTGCACATAAAAAGGCAACGCCACATCGGTTTCATCGTCCCGCTGCTGGCATTGCCTTTAATAATAGACCCGAAGTCCCGCGCTTACGCCGAACGACTTCTCGTTAAAACCGCTTGAACCCCTCAAATGCCTGCAAGCAGGCGCTTGGGGTTTCTGCGCTAGGTTTTACACCTTTTCTGTTACTTTGAGTCTTGTGAGTGCACGGGCGAGGGATGCCTCGCTCTGCTTGTATTCCTTCAGACTCTCTTTCTGTCTGAGTCTCTCTTCCGCTCTGATCTTCGCCTCGTTGGCTCTGACTCTGTCGATATCCTCCGGTTTCTCTGCGGAATCCACGATAAGGACAACTCGGTTATTTACTATCTGAACAAAGCCTTCGCCCACAACACCTATGACCTGCTCACCTTTACTGGTGGTGATCCTGATCTCTCCTATGCTGGTAGCTATGACCATATTCTCATGATGTGCAAGAACCGCTTTCTCTCCATCTTCAAGTGGAAGAATGATCTTCTCTACTCGGCCTTCGAAGAATATCTTATTGCTGGAAATTACTCTCAGATAAAATGTATTCATCTACGCACTTCCTTTTCTGATATCTAATGATGTCTACTGATATCCTCTGATATTTACTGGCCCTTCTCGGCCTTTTCCTTTACTTCCTCTATAGTACCCACGTTGAAGAATGCCCACTCCGGATACTCGTCCATCTCACCGTCAACTATCATCTTAAAGCCCTTGATAGTGTCCTTCAGGCTTACATACTTTCCAGGAATACCTGTGAAATTCTCTGCAACATGGAATGGCTGTGACAGGAATCTCTGAACCTTTCTGGCTCTGGTAACTGTGAGTTTATCCTCGTCTGACAACTCCTCCATACCAAGGATTGCGATGATATCCTGCAGCTCCTTGTACTTCTGAAGGATCTCCTGCACACGTCTTGCAACTTCGTAATGCTCCTCGCCGACTATATCAGCCTCAAGGATTCGTGAGCTTGACTCCAGTGGATCTACTGCCGGATAGATACCCTGCTCAACGATCTTTCTGGAAAGTACGGTTGTTGCATCCAGATGTGAGAATGTTGTTGCAGGCGCCGGGTCAGTCAAGTCATCGGCTGGTACATATACGGCCTGCACGGATGTTACAGATCCGTTCTTTGTAGAAGCGATACGTTCCTGAAGGGCACCCATTTCGTTTGCCAGTGTCGGCTGATAACCTACGGCTGACGGCATACGTCCGAGAAGTGCGGAT
>USSH01000053.1 GCA_900557435.1 uncultured Coprococcus sp.
CAGCTATAACCAAGGTGTTCAATGATTATGCCAGAAAGAATAACATCATAAAAGAAAAGGATGACAACCTGTCTGGAGATGATCTCAGAGAAGGACTGGCAGCTATAGTATCTATAAAGATTGGAGATCCTCAGTTTGAGGGACAGACAAAGCAGAAACTTGGAAATTCTGAGGCAAGACCTGCGGTTGAGAGCGTGGTTACAGAACAGCTTACATACTATCTTGAGCAGAATCCACAGACAGCTAAGATAATTGTAAATAAAGCAGCTGTTGCACAGAGAGCAAGAATTGCAGCTAGAAAGGCAAGAGATGTAGCTAGAAAGGCAAATCTTTCAGATAACATGGCACTTCCTGGAAAGCTTGCTGATTGTTCAGATAAGGATCCTAAGAACTGTGAGATATATATAGTCGAGGGAGATTCTGCCGGTGGTTCAGCCAAGACGGCAAGATCAAGAGCAACACAGGCGATACTTCCGCTTAGAGGTAAGATCCTGAATGT
Source organism: uncultured Coprococcus sp. (assembly GCA_900557435.1). Lineage (GTDB taxonomy): Bacteria > Bacillota > Clostridia > Lachnospirales > Lachnospiraceae > Coprococcus. The sequence goes on from USSH01000053.1 coordinate 500, forward strand.
TGAGAAGGCAAGAATCGATAGAATACTTGGAAATGAGGAGATCAAGGCTATGATCACCGCATTTGGAACAGGTATTCACGAGAACTTCAACATAGAAAAACTTAGATATAACAAGATAATAATCATGACTGATGCCGATGTGGATGGAGCTCATATAGCAACACTGCTTCTTACATTCTTCTATAGATTCATGCCTGATCTTATCAGAAAGGGACATGTATATCTGGCACAGCCACCTCTCTACAAGCTGGAGAAAAACAAGAAGGTGTGGTATGCATACAGTGATGATGAACTTAACAGCATTATCAATGAAGTTGGAAAAGAGCAGAATAGCATTCAGCGATATAAGGGACTTGGAGAGATGGATGCTGAACAGCTCTGGGAGACTACAATGGATCCTGAGAGAAGAGTACTTCTTAGAGTTGCCATCGATGATGATGATGAGTCAGAGATCGACATGACATTCAACGTTCTCATGGGAGATAAAGTTGAGCCACGTCGTGAATTTATAGAGAAAAATGCCAAGTATGTTAAGAATCTCGATATATAAAAAATATTGAGAGAAAGGAAAATCTAAAAAATGGATGACGATAAGATTTTTGATAAAGTAGATGAAGTTGGTCTGAAAAAGACTATGGAGCGTTCATACATTGATTATGCCATGAGCGTCATAGCTGCAAGAGCACTTCCAGATGTAAGAGATGGACTCAAGCCTGTTCAGAGAAGAATACTTCATTCTATGAATGAACTTAAAAATGGACCTGACAAGCCACATCGTAAGTGTGCCCGTATCGTCGGTGATACAATGGGTAAATATCATCCACATGGTGATAGTTCAATATACGAGGCACTTGTAAAACTGGCTCAGGAATGGAATACAAGATATCCACTTGTCGATGGACATGGAAACTTCGGATCAGTGGATGGTGATCATGCAGCTGCCATGCGATATACAGAGGCAAGACTTTCCAAGATATCTACGGAGATGATGGCTGATATTGCCAAGAATACAGTTGATTTTATAGATAACTTTGATGGAACAGAGAGTGAACCTGTGGTACTTCCATCACGTTATCCTAATCTATTGGTGAATGGTACATCAGGTATCGCAGTAGGTATGGCTACCAATATTCCACCACATAATTTAAAGGAAACTATCAATGCAGCCATCAAAATCATCGATAACAGAGTAGAAGAAGGTCGTGAGACAGACATAGATGAACTGATGGAGATAGTGAAGGGACCTGACTTCCCTACAGGTGCCCAGATACTTGGAAGACAGGGCATAAGTGATGCTTATAAAACCGGAAGAGGTAAGATAAAGGTACGTGCTGTCACAGAAATCGAAACAATGGCTAACGGAAAACACCGCATTATTGTAACCGAACTTCCATATATGGTTAACAAGGCACTTCTCATAAAGAATATAGTAGATCTTGTAAAAAATAAGAGAATAGATGGAATCACAGATATAAGAGATGAGTCATCAAGAGAAGGAATGAGAGTTGTCATTGAACTCAGAAAGGATGTAAATGCCAACGTAATACTCAATCAGCTCTTCAAGCATACTCAGCTTCAGGATACATTTGGATGTATCATGCTTGCACTTGTGGATGGAGTTCCTAAGATACTCAATCTAAAGGATATGCTCACATACTATCTGAAGCATCAGGAAGATGTGGTTTTAAGAAGAACACAGTACGATCTCGACAAGGCTAAGAGCAGAGTTCATGTATTAGAGGGTTATCTCATAGCTCTGGACAACATAGATGAAGTTATCTCAATCATCAGAAGTTCAAAGAACGTCAGAGAGGCAAAGTCAAGACTCATTGAAAGATTTGAACTTACTGAGGTTCAGGCAAGTGCTATAGTTGATATGCAGCTTCGTGCTCTTACCGGTCTGGAAAGAGAGAAGATAGAGAATGAATACAACGAACTTATGGCTAAGATAGTAGAGTACAATGCAATAATTGCCGATAAGAATAAGCTTCTCGGAGTCATCAAGACAGAGCTTGCTGCAATAGCAGATAAGTATGGTGACGAGAGAAGAACATCCATCACAGCTTACTCAGATGATATAACAGACGAGGAGCTCATCAAGAGAGAAGAGATAGTTATATCCATGACAAAGCTTGGATATATCAAGAGAATGCCAAAGGATACCTTCAAGGTACAGAACAGAGGCGGCAAGGGAATAAAGGGAATGAACATCATCGACAATGATATCATTGATGAAATATTCCTGACAAATACCCACAACTTCATAATGTTCTTCACCAACATGGGAAGAGTATACAGAATGAAGGGATATGAGATACCTGAATCAGGACGTAATGCGAGGGGAGTTGCCATAGTCAACCTTCTCCAGCTTCTTCCAAACGAGAAGGTAACAGCTATCATCCCTATAGCAGGCTTTGACAAGAGATACCTTATTATGGCTACAAAGAATGGAATAGTCAAAAAAACAAAGATAGAAGCATTCGAGAATATCAGAAAGACGGGTCTGGCAGCTATAACACTGAATGATGGGGATGAACTCATAGAGGTAAAGGCAACCAGCGGAGAAAATGATATCTTCCTTGTTACAAAGAAGGGAATGTGCATAAGGTTCAATGAGGGCTGCGTGAGAGATACCGGACGTACATCCATGGGTGTGCGTGGAATCAGATGTGATAAGAGTGATGAAGTTATCGCTATGCAGCTGGACGTTCAGGGAGAAGAGATTCTCTTTGTAACAGCAAACGGCATGGGCAAGAGAACTGAACTGTCAGAATTTGCTCCTCAGATGAGAGGTGGCAAGGGTGTCAAGTGTTACAAGATAACCGAAAAGACAGGTGATATAGTAAGTGCAAAAGCAGTTACAAATGATCACGATATCATGATGATGACCAACGAGGGAATCATGATAAGAATGCATTGTTCTGATATAACAGTCATTGGCAGAATTACATCGGGAGTCAAGCTTATGAATGTTGGCAATGGTGCATTTGTTGCATCTGTAGCTAAGCTGGCAAGAAGCAATGAAGAAGAATCTGCAGATGAAGATATAAATGAAGATTCAAATGAAGATATAAATGAAGAAAGTGAAGAAGCTGAAAACACCGACACAGCGGATGGTGATGTTCAAGACTCAGATGAAACAGAGCAGTAATGTATAAAATAAAACAGATTGATAAAGATCATTAAAAATATCTGTATGTAAAAAAGGGTGTATTGTCAAAATTAAGGCAATACACCCTTTTGCTGATTGTACGCATATAACGGTTATGATATAATTATTTTTAATGGGAGCAGGTATAATTTTTATTATAGATAAACAGTTGGGGGTAATAAGAATGAAAGGTATATTGTCATATTTTATTTCAAATGACATTGGTATTATAGATTCAGTAAATAAGGCTGCATCATCGATTACGGAAGCCACAACAGAAGGACAGCTGGATCAGATATTTAACAGCACCAAAAAAGCTTCGGAGTGGTCTTACAGTATAATGAACATAATTTATGTGCTTGTGGCAATGGTGATAGTGGTTGCTATATTTACCATTACATTGTGTGTATATAAGTACTTTATGAATAGAAAAGATCCAAATTATAAAAAGAATGATGATACTTTTCTGGATGATTGAATGCTAATGCATTTTCAGATTTTATAAATATAAAATGGCGGTGAAGAGATGAGAGTTATAACAGCAGAAGAAATTACTAGAAATGTCAGGGAGATGTGTATAGAGGCAAATGTACACCTTTCCGATGATATGGAAAAAGCAGTCAGAGATTCAGTTGAGACAGAGGACAGTCCTCTTGGAAAACAGATACTTGGGCAATTGTGCGAGAATCTGGATGTTGCAAGAGAGAATGATATTCCAATCTGTCAGGATACTGGAATGGCTGTTTTTTTTGTGAATGTTGGACAGGATGTTCATGTGGAAGGAATGAATATAACCGATGCGATCAACGAAGGCGTGAGACAGGGATATACAGATGGATATCTGAGAAAATCTGTGGTGAAAGATCCGCTTATCAGAGAAAATACAAAGGACAATACCCCGGCGATAATCCACTATGATATTGTTCCGGGAGAGAATATAGAGATAACCATTGCTCCAAAGGGATTTGGAAGTGAGAACATGAGTAAGGTTTATATGCTCAAGCCTGCTGATGGAGAAGAAGGAGTAAAGGCGGCAGTGATTCAGGCGGTTAAAGATGCCGGACCAAATGCATGTCCTCCGGTATTTGTCGGAGTAGGACTTGGCGGTGACTTTGAACTTGCTGCAAAGATGGCAAAGAAGGCACTTACAAGAAAGGTTGGAGTACATTCGGATAAGGAACATATTGCAAGAATAGAGAATGAACTTCTTGAGGCAATAAACAATACAGGTATAGGACCTGGAGGCCTGGGCGGAAAGACCACAGCGCTTGCAGTGAATATAGAAACATATGCGACACATATAGCAGGAATGCCTCTTGCAGTGAATATGTGCTGTCATGTAAATAGGCATGTTACAAGGGTTCTGTAGAACAGTACAATCTGGATATTTATTTGGAAAGGATCGTTATGGATAAACATATAAAAGCACCATTTGACAGAGAAGAAGTTAAAAAACTCAGAGCTGGGGATTATGTATATATAGATGGAATAGTTTACAGCGCAAGGGATGCGGCACATAAGAGAATGTATGACTCAATCATTGAGTCAGGATGTGCAGATGTATCCGGAACTGAATTGTATGAAAAAGGCATTGTACCAATTGACCTGAATGGAAATGTTATATATTATCTTGGACCTACACCAGCAAAGCCGGGTCAGGTCATAGGCTCAGCGGGACCAACCACCAGCAGCCGTATGGATAAGTATACCCCGCTTATTCTCAGCAAAGGTTTGTGTGGAATGATCGGAAAAGGAAAGAGAAGTCCGGAAGTCATAAATGCAATAGTAGAGAATAAAGCGGTCTATTTGGCAGCGGTAGGAGGAGCAGGAGCACTTCTCTCCAAATGCATAAAAGAGTCAGAGGTTATAGCTTATGATGATCTTGGAACAGAGGCTATAAGAAAGATGCGGGTGGAGAATTTTCCTGCGATAGTGGTTATAGATTCAGAGGGAAATAATCTGTACGACACGGCTGTTAAAGATTATCTGGCTGAAAAAAATAAATAATAACACGGATAGATTAGAAATCTATTAAAAATATACTATTTGTTAATTTATATATTTATGGATGAAAAATATAGTAAATATTAACAAAATAATTGGTTAAAATGACAGACGTTATGTGATTGACGAAAACACATAAAAATAATAAACTAAAATACGAGGGAAGATTTAGAAAAAAATCAGTTTTGATTTGGATTCAGATTTGAATTATGATTCAGATGATTTTGACTCAGATAATGAAGATTCTGAAAAACATGGAGTATTAAAGGATTTAAGAAAAAGGAGAGATTTATGAGAAGAGAAAGATCATTCAGAAAATCACTGTTATTTCTTGCAGTTATGTCAATAATGATATTTGCAATGTCAATAACAGCATCAGCAGCTGCTAAGAATATAAAGCAGACTAAGGGCGGAGAGAATTCTGTATCAGTTTCATGGAGTGGAACTAATGATTCAGACAGGTACATTTTATACTATTCAAAGACTGGAAAAGCCGGAACATATAAGGCTGAGAGTAGTAGACCAAGTTCTCTCAGAGAAGTATATTTAAGCAAGCTTACAGCTGGATCATCATATTATGTAAAGGTTGTATCATATAAGCAGAATTCAGATTATACTTACACTAAATATGCTACAAGTTCAGCACTTCAGGTTGTTACAGCCCCTGCAAGTATTAAATATAGTGATATTTTACAGACTGCAGGAACACCTACATCTGTTACTGCTTCATGGAAGAAATCAGCAGGCGCATCTGGATATATTGTAAGCAAGAATGATGGCGCTTCAAAGGCAATTACAGGTAACTCAATAAAAGTGTCAGCTTCAGCAGGTAAGCATTATAAGATAACAGTAACACCATACAAGAAGTCAAAGTCAGGATTTGTTGCAAAGGCATATTCTACATCAAACTCATATATATTATCATCGCCTTCAACACCTATGTATGTTGCAAATGGAGCAAAGGGAAATCTGTCATGGATTCCAACAAATAAGAGAAGTTATCCTACAATATATTGGAATACAAATCCTAATGACTATACATATCCGGCTGGATATCAGGTAGAGGTATACACAGTTGATGGAAAGAAGAAACTTTCATCAGGATCATGTACTTCAAAATATATAAGCATCACTAACTCAAGAGTAAATGCAGTTATAAAGAACAAAGGTTTCAAGGTAAGGGTAAGATCTTATATAAAGAATGATAAGGCTGTATGCTATAGTAAGTGGTCAGCTATGAATACTATAATTCCAGAAGCATCTGTAGATATTAAACAAACAGGTAGTTCAACAGCAAAGGTTACATGGCCAAAGGTTGCAAATGCTACAAAGTATATCATCTATGTCAGCAAGGATACTGGAGTTAAAGACAGTGGTAATTGGTCAAAGAAGACACTCAGTGCATCAACCACATCTTTCACCATTACAGGTCTTAAGCCACAAAAAGATTTTGGTGTGTTTGTAATACCTGTTGTAAAGATAGGTAATAAGCAGTACAGTGCAGCTAAGACATGGTATACATATACATGGATATCAAGATACTATTAAATTTAGTATATGAAAGATAAAAATAGTGGGTATGCAGAAATTTCTGTATACCCATTATTTTTGCAGAAAAAAGTAGTTGACATTGATATGAAAATTTGATATTATAAACAAGCGTCAAAAATTAAATACTCTTTGGTAGGAGATTTTTATTTAGGCATTTTGCAGAAGTACTCAAGTGGCTGAAGAGGCGCCCCTGCTAAGGGTGTAGACCGTTTACGCGGTGCGAGGGTTCAAATCCCTCCTTCTGCGTTTCCTTTATAGGAGATGCTTTTAGACGTTATTCCTCGATAGCTCAATGGTAGAGCACTCGGCTGTTAACCGAGGGGTTGTAGGTTCGAGCCCTACTCGGGGAGCTTGAGAAAAATCAGCATATATGACTGATTTTCTCATACAATATAATATGGTGCGATAGCCAAGTGGTAAGGCCCCGGTCTGCAACACCGTCATCGCCGGTTCAAATCCGGCTCGCACCTCTGATTTAAACCTTGTTATCATTTGATAGCAAGGTTTTTATTTTTTCACAAGGATGAACCACGTGTGTGGGATGATTTCTTGTGAAGAGAGGAAGCGCACTGATGTGCGCGCAGATCATCAAGCGGTGCTTGACGATACAAAATCTTGAATATGCATTTTCATTTTGGTATACTGTAAAAGTGTTAGTGGCTAATTTTGTGGGAGGTAGGATATGACTCAGGCATTAAAAGAATATAAGAAAATAGAATATAAACTGGATCAGGTGACACCTATTAACAAGTATGAACTCAACGCTTTTAATGTTCCATTTGCTGGAAATACAAGTATGTGCAGAGAGATATTTGTAAAGGGTGAAAGAAAATTGGAATTTTCGATAGATGGAGATATGAGTTTTCAGCAGATAATGCAGAAACCTATATTCCGCGATGAGCTTATAGAATATATATTCAGCATAAGCAAGCAGTTGGTGTCAATAATACAGAATGGACTTGTATTTGATAAGGTTGTCTGGGATAGCAACTATATGTTCGTAAGGTTGAGTGATTTCAGTGTTCAGCTCTTATATCTTCCTCTTGATACAAGATTTGAACCGAGAAATATTGGAGAATTTATAAAAGCACTATTGTCTGGATTTGTATTTGCTCATACACCAGCCATAGAATGTGCAAATCAGATAGTTGATTATTTTAACGATCATAGAGAATTTGATGCGTTTCATTTTAATGAGTTTGTATCTGAACTCAGGGCATCAAGTCAGCTGCTTGTGATTCAGGGTGAAAAGGGAAGAAGTGAAGTCCTGAAAGAGAATAAAGATGTCAATAGTAAAGAGATGGCTATCCAGAAGGCAGAAGAGGCAGCAAAGAAAGCTGAGGAGGCCAGAATAAATGCTGAAAATGAAGCTAAGAAGCAGATACAAGAGGCAAAATATCAGGCAAATCTTGCTAGACAGGCAGAAGATAATAGGATGAAGGCTGAGGCAGCGAGAGTTGAGGCAGAGATATGGAGACAGAAAGTTGATGCGGAAGCCAGAGATTATGAAAGAACTGCAGTCCTTGCTGTGCAGGATGGAGAAAATGTACCTGGAGATTCGAGTAGTTTTGATGACATGGAGAAGGCTAGAATCCAGAAGATGCTTGAGTCAGTTATGAAAGAGCGACAGAGAGCTGAGAAAGCTTCTTCACAGTATGCTGATGAGATAAGGCGTGCCAGAGAGCAGGAAATGCATGCGGAAGAAGCCAGAATGCAGGCTGAATTTGCCGCAAGAAAGAATGAAGAGGAAGCTAGAAGACAGGCGGACCTTGCCAGAAGACAGGCAGAAGAGGCAAAGAGACTCAGTGAACAGACTGATGAAGAGCCGCCTACGACATTGTTTAATAACAGAACTTTAGTCAGTGGTCATACACCTACACTTATGAGAAGAAATACCGGTGAGATGGTTCAGATCACCAAACAGGTATTTTGTATAGGTAAGGCTGACCAGGGAGTTGATTATAAAGTTACGGGCAACAAATCTATAAGTAGAAGACATGCCTATATAACGAGTATCAATGGAATTAATTATCTCAGGGACAATAATTCAACAAACCATACTTACCTTAATGGAACACAGGTATATAGTAATGTGGATGTTCCTATACCTGACAACAGTGTGATACGACTTTCAAATGAGGAATTTATATTTAAGACAAACTCATAGTTATGCAGATACAGGGAGTTGTAAGGAACATGTGGTCTTTGCTGAGATTATGAGGATATTATGTTAATACAGTGCATATATGCATGATTACATATATGCATGCTTAATGGAGGAGATATTTATGTATTGTGATAATTGTGGATGTGAACTGGGAGAGAATATTAAAAAATGTCCTGTATGTGGAAAAGAGTTTCCTATGATAAATCCGGTTCAGGAAGAAGAGGAAGGAACCACGGTTCTCACATCAACTCAGCAGAAACAAGTCAATCCACAGATGCAGCAGATGCCGGGACAGTCAAACCCACAGATGCAGCAGATGCCGGAACAGTCAAACCCACAGATGCAGCAGATGCCAGGTACGGGCGCTTCAAAGGTGATTCCGGATGACTCTGATGTGATGATAAGAAAAAAAGGCGAGAAAAAGGGCATGAGCAAGGGCACAAAAGCGGCATTGATCGTTATACCTATAGTTGTTGTCATTGCGATCGCTGTTCTTTCTATAATATATGTTCCAAAGTTCAGAAAGTATAATGAGGCAGAAGATCTGATGACACAGGGAAAAGTCGAAGAAGCTGTCACGATATACAAGGATCTTGGTAAGTTTAAGGATTCATATAGCAAAGGAAATGGAGAAGCTTACTATAGATATGCTGCAGATCTGGAGAAAGAAGGAAGAAATCTTGAGGCTGCAGAATATTATAAAAAATCTGGAAACAGTATGAAGGCAGCAGAAGATCTGGGAGACTCAGCAAGCGACAAAGCAGATGAAATAACCAGTTCAGACGCATTTGATAAGGCTGACCAGTGTTATTATAATGCCGGAATGGATCAGATGAATGCAGCTTCGTATGACTCAGCTATAGATGCATTCAAGAACGCGGGTTCATACAAGGATTCATCTGATAAGGTTATAGAGTGTACATATAAGAAAGCTCAGTCACTTATAGGTTCAAAGGATTATGATGGAGCCATAGACATTCTCTCAACCATAGAAGATTATAACGATGTCAAAACACTTCTTGCACAGTGCTACTATAATAAGGGCTCAGAATTTTTAAAGGCAGGCAAATATGATGATGCCTATGACATGTACACAAAGTCTGAGTATGATGATTATAAGACAAGGGCGAGTGAGTGCGTATATCTCAAGGCCGGTGAATACTATAAGGAAAAAGATTATAAGAATGCACTTAAGAGTTATGAAAAGGTAGATCCTGATTATAAGAAATGTGTAGATGAAAAAGATAAGTGTTATATTGCATTAGCCGGACAGGAGTATAAGGATAAGAATTATAAAAATGCAATAGAATATTATGAGAAGGTAAGTAAGGCAAACGTATCAGATAAGATAGTAAAAGCGAAACTGGCATATATAGGTGCAAATAAAAATGCATCAAATGAGACAACTATGACATATCTAGGACAGCTGAGATATGCAGGAAATGAAAAGGCCCAGAAAGTGTATTCAGAACTTGTAAAATGGAATATAGAGTCATTTGTAAATAACAGCCAGGATGATATGGAGAAGAAGTCTAACAGCATAAAGGCAAGTGCAGATTCTGATATATATATACATACCTCATTTGGATTTTCTGGTGATGATTCCATGAAGATAAGTGGATATGTAGTATACTCGGATGGCAATAAGTCTGACAGGGCAGAAGTGTTGTAGTCGTCATA
>USSH01000054.1 GCA_900557435.1 uncultured Coprococcus sp.
ATATATTGCAGGTAAAAAAATAGATGAAGACAGATAAATCCGTATCATAGAGAACAATGCCTGATATGTTTTGGAGTGTGAAAGGAAAATAATGTAATATGAAATTTGTGATACAGCGTGTTAATCACGCCTCTGTAGAGGTGGACGGAAAAATTATCGGCAACATAGGAAAACTCTCTTTGAACAGTTTTATTGCATTGTCATTCTTTGCATCAGTCTGAACACACTCAACAAGCACGGATTTCTTATTGTAGTCAGTGATCTTGTATCCAAATGCATTTGCAATTCTGAACACTTCATCTTTATCCTCATTTGAACAGCTGTTGACCTTGACATATAAGATCTCGTTGTTGTGAATGGCTATATCAGTGTAGTCAACTACCTTGATAACCTCGACACTTCTGTTGAGCTGCTTTTTCACCTGCTCAAATGTCCTGTCATCACTGGTGAAACCGATGGTCATTCTGGATATTGTCTCATCCTCGGTTACTCCAACGGTTATAGTATCTATATTGTATGATTTGCTTGAAAACAAACCTGAAATTCTTGCAAGAACACCTACTTCGTTTTCTACGAACAGGCATATCCATCTCTTCTTTACGCTCATTCTATATACCCCTTTCATTTGGATAATATACAAATTTATATATGTACATTCTATTACCGATATAAAATCAATTTATCAATATCAGCAGTCAAGTATCATGTCATTCAGTGATTTTCCACCCGGAACCATAGGAAATACATTGGCCGTAGGATCTATGAAGAACTCTATCACTGTAGGTCCATTTGTATTTGCCCTGGCAGTCTCAAATGCCGACCTGATTTCCTCAGGCTTTGTAACTCTGATGCCCTTTGCATCGTAGCTCTCTGCCAGTTTTACAAAGTCAGGCGAATACTTTGGACAGCACTTGTCCGGATTCTGACAGTCTCTGTTGCATCTTCTTCTGTATCTGAGACATGTACTGCTGTATCTCTTATTGAAGAACAGCTCCTGCCACTGGCGTACATTGCCGAGGTAGCCGTTGTTCAGTATACAGAGAGTAACAGGAAGCTCAAGCGCAACTGCCGTTGCCATCTCCTGAATGTTCATCTGAACTCCGCCGTCTCCTGAGATGCATATTACATCCTTATCCATGTTGCCGAGCTTTGCGCCTATGGCAGCAGGAAATCCATAACCCATGGTTCCAAGGCCTCCGGATGTGAGAAGCTGTTTGTTCTCGTCTATATCAATGTACTGTGTTGTCCAGAGCTGGTTCTGTCCAACGTCAGTTGTAACGATGAGATTGCTGTACATATCGTTTATGGTTCTGATGATAGCCTCAGGAGTCACACCATCATATCTGTTCATGTTGATAGGATACTCAGCCTTGACATTCATAATGTCATCTACCCAGTCTTTGATATCAAGAGGCTCAGCATATTCAAGCATCTTGGATATTGCAACCTTTGCATCTGCAACTATAGGTATATCAACTTTTATGTTCCTTGATATGGACGCTGCATCTATATCAACATGTATGATCTTGGCATTCTTGGCAAATGTATCTATTGTACCTGTTATTCTATCATTGAATCTACATCCGATGGAGAAGAGAACATCACTCTCCATGATAGCTTTGTTGGATGCCAAGTTACCATGCATACCGATGTTACCTACATACAGTGGATGATCTGTAGGTATCGCACCTTTTCCCATGATGGTTGTGACTACAGGAATACCTGTCTTCTCCGCAAGCTGCTGCATCTCTTTTCTTGCATGGGCGATATTTACACCACCGCCACAAAGGAACACAGGCTTCTTTGCATTCTTAAGCTCCGCAAGAGCTCTCTTGATCTGTCCGACATGTACACCCTCTGAAGGCTTGTAACCTCTGATATTTACCTCTGATGGATACTCGTCACTTCCCATGGCAAGCTGTATATCCTTAGGAATATCAACAACAACAGGTCCCGGTTTTCCGGTTCTTGCTATGTAAAAAGCATTTTTAATGATTCTTGCAAGATCCTCTCTCTTTCGTACTGTGACTGCGTACTTGCATATGCTTCTTGTAATTCCAACTATATCAACCTCCTGGAATGCATCATTTCCAATAAGGTTCATTGGAACCTGTCCTGTAAAGCATACCAGTGGCACGCTGTCGTAGTTGGCTGTGGCAATTCCCGTTACAAGGTTTGTCGCACCCGGGCCACTTGTTACCAGGCACACTCCAACTCTTCCTGTTGAACGTGCATATCCATCTGCTGCATGAACAAGTGCCTGCTCGTGTCTTGGAAGTATCATATCGATACCTTCTGCATCATACAACGCATCAAACAGGTCTATCGCTGTTCCACCAGGGTATGCGAACAGAGTGTCTACTCCCTCTTCCTGCAACGCTTTTACAAACATCTTTGCTCCATTGATCTCCATATCTTATACCTCCTGTAAAGTTCATGATAATCTAAACTTACGCCTCGGGATGTATATATGCACCCCATGCATAGAAAAAGCCCTAAGCGCAACTATTTTTACGCTTAGGGCGAATATGTTCATATCCGTGGTACCACCTAAATTCAGACAAATGTCTGCACTCATCAGATACTATAATAAATTATCACTGTAATCATTATTAATATCTTATTCCTGTAACGGGGAAAACCGTTGAAGCCTACTCGAAAACCTATATATCTGATAACCGTTTCCTTTCAGTTCACTGCTCGAAGGCTACCTTCCACACATTCCTGATGAAGACTCTCACCACCATCTTCTCTCTGTTGATCGGGGGATGCATGTACTCCTCCTCGTCATAGCATTTGACTTTTTGGGGGTCATTTCCGACCCTTAGATGTGAATATTTTATCATTAACATGAAGATGTGTCAACGATTCTTTTACTTGCCTATCAAAACGATCATCAATCGATATGGAAACTTAGAATATGCTACTTTAGAATATGCTACTCCGCCAGCAGTTCAAACCAGAACACATCATAACCTGCCGTCGCGGCTACTCTCTGGGAGGCTATATAGGACATTCCTGTGCCATAATATGGAATTTTGCCACATCTGAGTATATCCATAGTGAGTTCAGACACCAACGCTGTTCCAACATGTCTTCCCTCAGCATCTTGAATAACATTTATACCAATCTGCCAGAAATCGTCACTGTCAGCGCTCGCGCCAGCCATACCAATAATCTCACCATCTGATACAGCAGCAACAGCCAGCACATCAGGTGTGTTATCATCAAAACAGAAAGCTTCATTCCATCTATCATCTCCTTTGAATTGCAGGATCATACAGTGCATTCTTCATCTTTCCAGACAGCCAATGTTTTCTCGTCAGAATATTCGTATGTCCTATCCGGACTTCATTCAAAAGAGGCACATCCACTTCATCACAGGTATGATGAAACACAAATCCAAGCTTTTCCTGTACTATGCGGGACTTGGAATTGCCATCGTAATAGCCGCACCATATCGTTCTCATTCCAAGATCAACAAAGCCATGTTCTATAAGTCTTCTGGCGGCCTCCGGCGCATATTCGCTGCCCCAATGCGGCTTTCCTATCCAGTATCCAAGCTCACATTCGTCATCGCGATCAGTCATATCCGTCCTTCCATTTAACAGTAATTCGATGGCTCCGACAACCAGACCGCCGTCCTTCAGACACACTGCGTAACACTCCGGTCCATTAAATACATTCCGTATCACATCAAGGCTGTACTCCCTGCTCTCATGCACAGGCCAGCCCGCTATAGGTCCCACATCAGGATCACTTGCATATTCAAATAATATATCTGCGTCACTCTCCTGCCAGTGACGTAATATCAATCTCTTAGTTTCTAAAATCAAATCATATATCCCCTTTCATATGAGACTTTCTGTGCTTTTCCAGTTCTTCACTATCCTCAGATATTTGCCCAGATTGATAAATGATCTCACAATCTCGTCCACTATGACCGCAAGGAAAACTCCGGCGATTCCAAGCTTAAGGACAAACACGAACAAAAGTGCCACAGAAACCACCCACACCGTTCCAAACAGCTGTGTTATGAGCATCCATATCGTGTTGCCGCTGCCCCTGATCGCATTGCCAACCACTATGTTTGCTGATTTGGCGAACAGATTGATACTGATAAAGATCAGATATATCCCACACGATGCAATTATGCTCTTGTCGTTGGTGAACAGTGATATGATCTGCTGCGGAAACGCAAGACAGACACCGAGTGTGATGATTCCAACTATTATACACAAGCCATACGCACAGACACATACACCCCTGTATTTACTCAGATCATTGTTTCCTTTTGCCTCACCCGTTAGTGTCATTGTACCATTTCCTATCGCTCCAATGATGACAACCGCAAGAACCTCAACACTGAATATGATGGAATAAATTCCGGCAGCCATCTCATTTATGGCGTTAAGAATCCTTATAAGCAGCAGATTGCCAAGATTCCATGCAAAATCCTCAAGAGCTGTGTTCACTCCCAGCTTTGCCGACAAAAGATACGGCTTTATATGTGCCTTTACCACCCATTTCATTGATGGTTTAGTGTTAAGTTTCTTGCTTGATACCACGAATATCACTGCAAATATAAGTCCAGAGTACTCCGCTATTGTCGTCGCTATGGCTGCACCCTTTATCCCCATGGCCGGGAGCCCGAATCTTCCAAATATCATGACCCAGTCAAGGAATATATTTACACCAGATCTTAATATTCCATATACAACAAGTGGTTTAGTATAGTTTGATGTCTGGAGTATGACGCTGAATGCACCACCAAGTCCTGTTATCAGAAATACGGGCGCATAATACCTGGAATAATCAAGACACATCGGCATCAGGCCGTCTGACACACCCATGAGTCTGAATACAAATTCAGCGCAGAATGTCCAGAAGAAAAATAACAGTATCGGTATGATATTGTTGTATTTCACCATGGCACCTGAATACTCTTCTATGTGTTCGGTATCTCCTGCGCCAACGCTCTGACTTATCAGTATGGACGCTCCTGTCACTATGGAAAAACAAAATGACATGGTTGTCCACATCGGTGAAGTCACATTGCCGAGTGCGCTCATGTACATGCTGTTTACGTGTCCTAAGAATATTCTGTCTATAAGCATCTGAAGCTGCGATATCAGATTGCTCAGCATGATCGGAACCGCAATGTTTAAAAGTCCTGGAAGGTATTTTTTATTAGTCTGTATTATTGTTTTTTTCACGGTAGATTTCCTCTTTCTGTATTGTTTCTTAAGGATATGTCTTCTATAAACTCCAAGCTCAAATGTTACAGTAATCATAACATGACAGTGTATTCAATTATATCAACGCATACTTTATTCTGCATTACACCTGTGGTGTGATATAACAAAATAAAGTGCATGAAAAACCGATTCATGCACTTTACTTTACATACATTTATCTTCTAATTATCAGTCCAGATCAAGCCAATATGCTATATGTTCTGCAAGATCTTCTTCGTCCATCTCAGGATGTTCCGCTATGTAATCTTTTATCTCATATATTTGCTGTTCTTTGATTCCTAGTATTTTAGCAGCAATCTCAGCATCATTTATATCTAGTTTCTTTACCTGATCAATCAGTTGCATATATTTGCCCAACAGCTTATTTTCATTATCCCTCATTAACAATGTCATAAATTCGCGCCTCCATTTCTTATTGCTTTTAACATTATTAACCTCTCTCCAAGCGCAATGTCAGTTCTTCATATAAAAATCTTGTTTAGATTATAACTTTTATTTAATCATACTACAACCGCATACCATCTAAAAGTTCTATAAAATCAACTCTCCAATATAATATATAGATACCACAAAAAGAGGTAAACTTATGTGTTCCATCGCAGGATTCTATAACTTCAACAGGGATTTCAATACCGAACATGAACGATACTCATACATATTGAACGACATGAATAAGGCGCTTGCTCACAGAGGTCCGGATGCACAGAATACAGTGCTGTCATCCCACTGTGGGCTTGCCCACACCAGACTGTCCATACGTGACGTGGCAAGAGGCGAACAGCCCATGAAAAAGACAATCGGAGAAAATGCTGTATACATAGTGTACAACGGCGAGATCTACAACACAAAGGAGCTGAAATCTGAGTTGCTCGCCCTTGGATATACATTTGACACAACATCTGATACAGAGGTTATACTCAACTGCTTTCTGCATTATGGCCCAGACTTCGTACATAGATTGAACGGTATATTTGCATTTGCAATATATGATGAGCATATCCAGACAATATATCTGTACAGAGACCACTTCGGTGTCAAGCCACTGTATTACTCAGTGACAGACGACAGGACTCTGGTATTTGCATCGGAGATAAAAGGGATACTATGCTATCCGGGCATACGACCTGTCATTGATGCAAATGGACTGTGTGAAGTGTTTGGAATTGGTCCGTCCAAAACTCCCGGCTGCGGTGTGTTCAAGAACATAGATGAAGTGAAACCGGGGCATTTTATGAAGTTCTCAGCATATGGAATGAGTGACTTCACATACTACCGCATCACAAGCACACCTCACACGGACAGCTATGAAGACACGGTGGAAAAAGTTCGATATCTTGTTAAGGACAGTATAGAAAAACAGATCGTATCAGATGTACCTATTTGCACATTTCTCTCAGGCGGGATCGACTCGTCAATAGTCAGTAGTGTATGCGCTGCAAAACTCAGGGAGCAGGGGAAAAAGCTGCACACTTTCTCATTTGATTTCAAAGATAATTCCAAATATTTCAAATCAAATGCATTCCAGCCGGAGCAGGATCGTCCATACGTCGACATGATGGTCTCGCACATAGATTCAGACCACACATATCTGACATGCAGTTATAGCGACCTTGCAGATTACCTCTACACTTCCGTAGAATCCAGAGATATGCCGACGATGGCGGATGTGGATTCTTCCCTTCTCTACTTCTGCTCACTTGTGGCAAAGGAATACAAAGTAGTATTGACCGGAGAATGTGCAGATGAGATATTCGGAGGCTACCCTTGGTTTTACAGGGATGAACTGCTGTCTTCAGACACATTTCCATGGATGAAGGATCTGTCGCCAAGGCTCTCAGTACTGTCGCCGGACCTCAGAGATAGTCTTGATATACCGGGATATGTGTCATCACTGTACAATTCTCTCTTATCCGAGATCAATCTTCTTCCGGGGGAATCCGACACAGAAAAGCGGCGCAGGCAGATATCTTATCTTAATATCAGGATGTTCATGCAGACATTGCTTGACCGAATGGACAGAACAAGCATGGCAAGCGGACTTGAGGCGAGAGTTCCATTTGCAGATCCTCGAATACTTGATTATGTGTTTAACGTTCCATGGGAGTACAAATATTCCGAAGGCTGTGAGAAAAAGCTTCTCAGGGAGGCCATGAAGGATTATGTACCGCACGAGATCATGTACAGAAAGAAAAGCCCATATCCAAAGTCATATGACCCTCATTATGAACAGGAGCTTGCAAAGAGGCTTCTCTGTGTGCTAAGCGATCCGGAAAGTCCTCTTCTGCCTCTCATCGACAGAGAATATGTGAAAAGCTTCATAAACGCGCCAAAGGATTACGGCAGGCCGTGGTTCGGCCAGCTCATGGCAGGACCTCAGATGATGGCATATCTTCTTCAGATTGATCACTGGCTGAGAAAATATGCTATTGTCCTTGACATATAAAAAGACTTCCAGACTTCTGTATACATGTGGCGTATCGAAAATGGCGAATACGCTGTATGTACAAGAGGTCTGAAAGTCTTGTTTTTACAGGCAATTTATATATTTGTTATTTATAGATTGCTTTCGCAGAAGGACTGCCCTTCTTTATCAGTTTCTTGTATGCTTTGGCCTTATTCCTAGGTACTGCAAATGTAATTTTACTGTACGTTCCACTGAAGGCTTTTGCGCCAATGCTCTTGAGCTTAGCTGACTTTATCGTCATCTTCTTAAGGTTTTTGCACGATACAAATGCGTTGCTACCAATGCTTGTCACATTCTTTCCGATAACAACACTTGTCAGCATAGAATATCTGCTGAATGCATTTGCGCTTACAGATGTTATCTTAAACCTAACATCTCCTATAACAACAGTGTCTGCGATGGTCAGTGAAGCAAATTTCTTATCTGACCTTGAGTACGTTGTACCGGCAATTGCAACTGTTCCAGTACCATCAGCTTTGGCTCCGGTTATAGTGTATTTGAATTTTCCAACTGTATATGTCTTTCCCTTGGCAGCCTTTACTATGGTAAATGTCTTTGTTATCTTTCCTGAATATGCATTCTTACCACGTATTATCACACTCGCCTTGCCCACCGCTTTGTTCTTGCTGTAGGTTACAGTGTAATCCTTGTTCAGTCTAAGTGTCTTTGCACCAGCCTTTACAACAAGAGACTTCTGGGTATGTACCTTTCCATTGTAGATCTTGTTTTCTATTCCGGAAACAGTGATCTTGCTTGTCTTCTTGCTTATGTCTGTGGTTGCAAGTTTGGCAATACTTCCGGTTTTAGTTGCTTTGCACACGGTACATGTGAATGTCTTCACACCTGTCGCCGTGTATGTAGGTTTCCTTGTCACCCTGCCGGAATTCCACTTATGTCCAAGTTCCTTTACATACACACCTGTGCTCATGACATCGCCGCAGATTGAACACTCTGTATGTCCAGTTCCAGACTTTGTACAGGTCGGAGCCTTCTCTCCTTTTAGTGTATACTTTACAGTCTCACCTTCTGAACATGCCGCTCTGTAGATGGTTATCTTAAGCTCTGTGCTGTCATAATTTTCCTTGTCATCGCCAACGTATACAGCGGTTGCCACCACTGATCCGCCTGCCTTTATCACAGTCTCAGTGTCTTTATCAAGCCATGTCCAGTCTCCAGGAAGTGCAATACTTCCAACGGTCTTATGTGTATTATCTACACTTAACAGCAGATTCGGCATTGCAGCCTTGCTCACATTTACCGTGATCTCAATTTCTGCTGTGTTGTAATTTACGCTGTCAGCCGGCGTAAATACAACGGTGTACAGCGTCTTGTCACTGTCAGATACAAACGGCTTTATGGAATCATCCTTCCATGCAAATGTTCCCGGTATCTCAACCTGATCAATACCATCAAAGGACACTCTTCCTCCAGATATAACAGCTTTTGCAAGATCGTCGCCATATGTTATTGCGCTTGCCACTGGCAAATCAACTACGTTTACATCAGCCTTTGAGACATTTACCTGAACAGTTCCACTGACCGGATTGTAATGTTCCTTTTCATCAGGGGTAAATACAACATCATAACCTGAATTGTCCACTGTCGGTACTACTGAGGTATCTGCCCAGCTCCAGCTTCCTGGTACGTTTTTCCCTGAAGGGTCAAGTACATTTCCACCAGAAATGTTTATAGCTCCTAAAGTTTTATTTGGATCATAGCTTACAGCATCTGCCACTGGAAGTTCATTTATAATAACTGTATCAATTTTAACTATATTGAATTCAGCCTTACAATTCACCTCGTAATTTCCGCCGGAGGCATCTTTGATGGTTACTGTAGCTGTTCCAACTTCTGTGTTATCACTGTATATGACTTCATACTCGCTTGATGGAATGACTGTATCGCCGTCCCAAAGGGTAAACTCAGGCTCTACCTTCTGTCCTGTGTATGTGTACTCAGACTTAAGTCCGTCAAATGTTGGACTGTCAATCTTCTTTGGCTCGATGGTAAATGTGACATTCTTTGATCCTGAGTAAGCGCCGATTCCTATTATGGTTACAGTTGCTGTGCCGGCATTGATGTTGTCGGAATAAGTTACAGTGTAGTCCGTGTTTTCTATTAATTGTTCATCGTCAAAAACAACTCTATTGATATATACCCTAACAGTTGGTTTTAATTCAGCGCCGGAATAAGTAAACGTTTCGCCTTCCTCAAATTCGGTTTTAATTTTATCATTTATCAATGCACTGACTATAAGTTTATTATCCTCTATCCTGAATGTCGAATCAATTTCAGGAAGCCCTAACGATTCATTGAACCAATTTACATCCAATGTAATATTATCTCCACCCCTGGCAAGTGAAGTATTCACCTCAAGCCTAGTTCCATTTAGAAGAATTGGGATAATATTATGTGGTTCAGCATTTATAGTCAGTGCCTCAAAATATTCATTGAACCAATATATATATTTGCGGATTTTTATATCACTGTTGTTAAAGAACACCTTTGCTTTATCTTCATAAAAATATATTTTACCTAAATCTCCACCATTTAATATCAGTTGTCCATAAACATCTGTATTACCTGATACCTTCACATCGCCAAGCGTTACTATTGAATCACTATTTACTGTTAAGTTGCCCTGAATTTCACCGTTCGCTTTGGAATCAATTATTGTTATTTCCCCATTGTTTACTGTAACCCCATTTAAATTATTTCCGTTTATATCAATGGTAAAATCGGAATCAGGATTATTTACATAGCAAGTTTTATGTTCTGTATCTGCAATAACAGCAACAACACTGCCAGGTATGTTTTCGGCACAATCTATAGCATCCTGAAGTGATGGATAGTATGTGATAATCTCACCACTTGTTACGGATGCCAATGCTTCTTCGTCACAGTATCTGCACACTCCGTCAACATAGTCATGGTCTCCGTAAGTTGTCTTATCTTCGTTGCTATACACAACTGAGACAACGTCAGACAAATCGTTACAGCCCAAATAAGTTATGTTCTTGTATACCTTTTCACCATGTAATAAAGGATATGTGTCTGTCCCGATGGTCTGTCCCCAGATGGAGCCATCGTAAGTCACAGTTGCATCACCTTCTCCGGTTGAGCAGCCCTGTGACAGGAGATACGCAATTTCACCGCTGGCGAATTGTGCGGCGGTTTTGCCGCCATTTTCATCTTCTGTGTCTGCGAGGTAATAGCAATTTGTGACTGGGCCAAAATAGTATCCACATATACCGCTTATATCAGCACCTGAGCTAGTAGCAGTAACAGTTCCTATGTTATAACAGTTTGAAATTGGTGCAAG
>USSH01000055.1 GCA_900557435.1 uncultured Coprococcus sp.
ATTATTATGTGCATGGTAGTGTAACATCCAAACATGCGGAAAATAATGAGAACAAGACAAGCCCAACAAACGAATATGTAAATGTTGAAAGATTAGGAGATTCTGAGACAATTGTTGATCCGACACAGAAGGAATATTACGATGGCGAAAATGTGAAGAGTAAATATTCAGGATTTTACGTAAATGGATCACAGGTATCTGTTATGGCAGATACGATTATCGTTCCGGGAACAATTGCGGTTATGAACAAGGGTTCTTTATCTGTATATGGTAAGGATGGTACACAAACTGCAGAATCTGAAGTCTGGACGGATGATGTTGTTTTAGATGGATATAGTACAGTATCAGAAAATACGAATGCAACAACTGGCGAAGTGAAAAAAACATATCAGGGTTCTGATGCGATCTTCAAGGCAGATATGTATGTTAAAGATGATACCGAACTGAATGCTGCAGGTTCAACACTTCAGCTTACTGGTAGCTATTATGGCTATGGTGATAGTACGGAGAAAGATGACCGAAAGTTTACACCGGTTGTAAATGCTGAGAACTTCCAGGTTGAAGTTGCAGATGGATCTGGAAAAACTACAACAGAAAATAGAGGGCATTATAACAGTAGTGCAATTATTGTAAATGGTGAACAGTCTACCTTAAATCTGGCACAGGCAAAGGATATTTTTCTTGCAGGACGTACTTATATTGAATTATCAAAGGATGTTAATACAGTATCGGGCGTTGTGAATGAGACAGAAACAGATAAGGATGGAAAACAAACAACAGTAGAAAAGAAAACTGTAACAGATGTATATGCATACCATCCAACAGACTACAATCCAGAGATGCCATCTAGTTTAAGAACTGATGACAACAAGACCTCTCTTCGTGATTATAAGATGGGTGAGAGTATTTCGTTCAAGAGTAATCAGGCAGCATATATTCCGATTACTAGCAAGGGAATACCAACATTAGCGAAAGATAAGGATGGAAAGTCGCTTGGCTATTATCTTGCAGAGCTTCCACCAGCATTAAAGGGTAGTGAGCTCTTTGAAAAGTATTTCCCAGAAGCAATATTCGATGGAAAGGTTCCTTGTGTATTGCAGGAGGTATCAGGTAAGAAGTATTATTACTATGATTTCCAGACAGCATACAATCAGATGAAAGCAAATTATACACCAAAGACACTTTCTAAGGTGACAGGTATGGATTATCTGGAATGGCAGAATACATACCCATCTCCACAGTATTTTGCAGCGGGCTTTATCAGTGATTACAGTGCAGAACTTGAGATGCATAGAAAGTATGTTGCTGCAAAGAACAAGAAGGGCTTGCAGGATAGTGTAATTGCAGAGTATCTGGTAGATATTGGGGATTATGAAGATTTCGATGCGGGAGATATTATTTTACCGGATTCAGAGCTGAATGATAAGGTGAATATTTTCTCAAGTGGTGCGATTACATCAAAGACAGATACAGAGTTTAGTATTGTCAGAGCAGATGATGAAACAGCAATCAGCAAGCTTCTGACATCGGATGTTCTGGAAGATGTTAATTCAATGAATATACAGGATATCTTATGGAACAAGGATGGCGATTCTGATGGAACAGAAAAGAAGTTCTTATCAGCATATCAGTTATCTGATAAGATCCAGCTGGAATATGAATATATGAAGTGGAATCTCGGACATTACACAGGAACAGGAAACAGTGCGAATAATGAGAAGGAAATGGAATATATCAAAGATCTTGTAAATGATGAGAATTTTGGCGATGCAAGCATTACACCAATCAATAAATTCCTGAATATGTCCAAGATTGAAGATGGTAATGAGGATATGAGACTTGTGCCAAACTTGACTGGAAATGCAGACGAACAGGATTCTAATAATATTTTGGATCTTGCATCAAAATATTCTGTATGGGTAAGTGATAAGGATGTTGTTGTAAAAGCAAGAAGTACAGATAACGGCAAGGTAAGAGGTATTGTTATCACAAAGGGCAATGTTTACTTTGATAATTCGGCAACCAATGGCGTAACCGATTTTGAGGGCGCAATTATTGCAGGTGGTAAAATCTATGTAAACGGAAATGTGAAGACGATTGCATCGAGTGCTGAGATTTGTAGAGCGGTATTACGTGAGTGTATATTGACAGGCAACGAGAAGACGAATTATGTATTATCATTATTCCGAGGATATAATCCAACGAGTCAGGATGATACAGATTCGGATGATGATGAAGTAAAGTCAATCAATGCGATTGATTATACAGATGTTGTAAGCTTTTCAAATTGGATGAAGAATGTGGAATAGAGGTGGCCTATGAATAAGAGAAGATTTATGAAGAAAAATGAAGGCTACTCATTGGTCGAAATGATTATAGTTATTGCAATTATTGCAGTAATGAGTGGTGCAGCGATGGTCACAATTACGATTATCCACAATGCAAAAGCAAAGGAGGCTGCAAGCACATTTGAGGATGTGCTTGCAGAGACTCAGAGCAATGCAAAAGGCAAGATGTGTGTGATTGATGGAACACAATATCCAGATTACCGTTTTGCAGTAGCTGTATTTAAGAACGGTTCTAAATATTATGTTCAGGAAGGCTATTACAAAGGAAATGGCGCTTCTTTGACAGATAAAAACAGCTATGATTTTGTAAACACGAAGGATCTTAGAAGTGGTAAGCCGGTTTCATTTTCAGCATATGTTGCTGTGAAATATAAGGCAAATGGTGCAACGGATGAGAGTGATATTGGTCTTCTGGATTCAGAAAGTGCGGGAAATCAACCAGTTTATATCATCTATGATCGTCAGGGAATGTGTATAAATGGAAGTGGTGAGTTTAACTTCTATCGAAACAGCAAAAACACATTATTATCAACAGTGGTGCTTAATAAAAATGGTAGCCACACATCGAATTAAGGGGAGGCGTGAAGATGAAACACATGGAAAAAAAGAATAGTGGTTTCTCCTTGATCGAGTTGATAATCGCGATGGCGGTGCTTGCATTTCTGATGTTGGCAGTATCATCCTTTATGGGATCAAGTGTTATGCAGAACAAGAAAGTAAAAGTAGATGTGAAAATGCAGACGCAGTCGCAGGAAACCTACAGTTTATTTTCAGATGCAATTATGCAGGCTTCTGATATCATTATGGTGGGATATGAAGCGTCAGATGATTCGCTGATTGATTTTTCGAAAGATGGAGAGAAGACAACAGCAACATTGACAAAGCATTTTTATGTGAAAGATAAAGATGCTGCACAGGCGTTAATTTCAGATCCGGGGAAATATGGAATTGAAGGTTCAGTATCAGAGACAGAAATTGTATATTTCAAGGATGTTGATAAGAACAAGAAAATCTATGTTAAATCACTTCGAATTGAAAGTTCAGTACCAATTGACATGAACCAGACAGAGGGAAAAGGTAATGCCAATATTGTTGCAGATCAAACATTGATGAATGATTTGACTGGAGAAGAAGAAAAGATTAGTTGTGAAGAAAAAACTGCAGAGGATGGAACAAAGAAGAAGGTATATAGTACGAATGATACTTTGGTATCCACTTTCTGCTTTGAAGAAAACAGTTTGTATTATGGAAGAAAATATGCATTTATGAGTGCATTGAACGATCCACTTGATATGAATGACAGCACTTCAAGACGTGAACATTTGTATAATAAATATTTCTCCTATAATACATATGAATCAGCGGGAGTTGGAGATGCAATTTCCGGATGTGTAGCAACTATAAATGCAGATGATGGTACGATCGGAATAGATTTCTATTATCATCAGTCAAATATGCAATATACAACGAATGGTCGTGTGAATACGAGAAATTCGTATGTATTAAAGCCAAGAAAGTAAGGAGGAAAAAAGAACATGAAACGTAAAATGAAGATTACAATATCAGCATTAGCAGTTATGTTCGTTGCAGCGATTGCCGTTGCAATTGCTTCGTTCTCCTTTGCTGGTAATGGGGACAAGGATGACTTGTTAGAAGATAGCCAGATTTTGGCAGATGCGTCTGGTTCGGTTAGTGAGAAAACGATCATAGACTATATTATCGAAAATTCGTATTCTGTTGATCCACAAATAGATCCGGTTTATCATATCGTGGAGGTTACTTCTTCGGGAGATGCTTCATCATTCAGCACATATGCAAACTCCGGTGCATTCAAAAATTATGTAGTGGATGGAAATAAGACAATAGAGCAGCTTATGGCTGAAGGAAAAGTTGATTTCCAGACTGTGAAAGCTACATTGAATGATAGTGATGGAGACGAGTTTACGAATGCTCTTGATTATATTGCAAAAGCAGATTTAATTTATGTAAGTAATGACGTAAAGAAAAAATATGCTGTAGAAAATGATATTTCAGAGAAGATGTTCGATGCTTTAAATAAGTATGCGATCACAGACTTTAAGCCATTGATTATTGATAATCCGAATGTAAGCACTGATACAGCAGATAGCAAGACTATGAAGCAGTTAGCTTCAGATGCGTTTGGACCAAATGAGAAGTATTATTATACTTTCCAATGGAAAGATGGCGTAACAGCAGAGCAGTATTTGGGACATTCCAATTCCTTGTATCTGGGTATTAATGGTGAAACTCAGAAGTCAAAGGTATGGTCGACGGTATATACCGAGGAACCAGTATATGATGGAGATACATTGACATCAAAACCATTTACTCTGGCTAGAGTGTTAACGATTAGTGAGAATGGTACAACATCTCGTACGGATCAGTTACTCCAGAAAGCTGATAATAAAAATCCAGTATATACAGGTGACTTATATCAGATTACAGATAATAATGGTGTATCAGGTTCTGCTATATATCAGAAACCGGCAAGTGCGACGATTTATTCCTTGTCAACGGATTCGATTATGTACATTAATGGTTATAATAACCGTGTACAGACACGTCCAAATTATATTGAGAATGATGTCGTTACGTTAAGTGATGCTGCAAAGCTTGATTTTGATCAATACGATATGATTATCCTTGAAGATAGTTGTTATGGTGAGACAATCACAAAGGATGTATATAAGAAGTTTGCGGCAGCAATGTATGGTAAAATCCATATTGTATATGGCAGTAATATGGGAACAGGTACAGAGGCATCAACAGACAATGTTGATGATGCAACAAAGCGTGAATCAAACTATATGAAGCTGCTCATGTTGGTTGGTACAACTGATTTCACTGCCAAATATGATAATATCATGATTACAACACATAGTGATTTTGACATTATCGTAACTTCGGAAAGTGTTGAGACAGGAAAAGTAATTGCGGATTTAATCAATAAGTCAAAATATCGTGGAATAGGTGGTAACAGTTCTTCTTCATCTATGTTTACGGTATTGGAATTACAGCCATGTTATCCGATTGATTTGGATTTGGCAGTCACATTGCGTGATAAGAAGGGATGGAGTAGTAGATTTAGTGAATATAAGGGTACTTATTATACCGATCCATCTAATATGTTGGATAATAAATCCAAAGAAGAGGTTAAGGATGGCCAGGAATATTATGCTTGGGAGTTAACAAAGGCGAAGATATCAGATGCATTGGGAATTCCTTATGACAAGATCAATTTGGTACATATGTCAACCGAGGAATTCGCAGGTGATAAAACTGAGATTCTTGGAACCTATGACTTGATTTATATTGGCGGTAATACTTCAGCGTTAAAGGATGCAAAAAATTATATGGAGTTGCAGAACCAGTATATTGGTCAGGAATGGGGAAATGGTCATTACTTCCCAGCATTAAACAAGAATTTATCTTTGGCTGAATGTTTGAAGCAATTACCGATATACACAATGTATTCCCATAATGGTGACTTGGTGAATGTTTCAGCTGCTAGAAATGCTACGATGGAAGGACAGAAGGCTGTAGCCCAGGTCATCAAGGATGGTAATTATCAGAATACATTTACTTATCTGAATGGTAACGATATTACATATAATCGATACTGTGATTTAAAGGATTATATTGAAAAAGGCATGCCGGTCGTAGTTAGCAAGGCAGCATCAGATGCATATCGTGCAGTTAAAGATTTTGGCTATTCCCAGAATTCTTTAGATCCGGATTGTAACATGTTTAAAGTACTTGATGCATGTCAAAATCAAATGGATGCTTCGATTGCAGAAAATAATGCATCGACAGTTGTTACTGGTTTTGATCAGTCAGATGTCACAGATATTGTATCCGATGGTACGCTGGGAGATACGCTGACAGGTTATGTTTCAGTATTTAATCAGAACAGTAAGAGCCAGTTGTTGCAGCTTTACAATAATGCAAATAAGAAGCCAAAGCTTGTTGTAAGAAGTATGCCAACCGAATACAATCGATTTGATAAGAGTTCTTTCCTAACAGAAAAAACTTTGAATTTCAAGTATGATGTTATTGGAACAACAAATTATACGGCAACGTTATATGTAGATGATAACGGAAACAGTAAATTTGATAGAAGTGAGAGCAGTAAAGAACGTATGGCAACAAGTAAGACAAATACATTGTCTTATGAATGTGCACCTTCCTTCTTTGGTTCCGTTTACTGGATGCTTGAGATTGTAGATAATGATACAGGATTGTCAGTTAGTCAGACAGGATTTTCCTATATCAGAAACAGTGAAGATAAAAAACAGCAGGTTAGTATTCTTCAGATCATGCCACCTGATCCTGATGGTAAAAATGGTGGCCCGGGCGGTTTAGATGCCTTGTATTTCTGCCCGATATGTCAGAGATCAAAAGAAATTTTGGAGTATAATCCGAAGTACTTAGGAGGAGAAGCTACAAGATTTAGTGATGTTATTGAGTATAATGGCTATTATACAGATAGTAAGGATGTCAATGGATATCTTTCAAAAGATGCTTATATTGGTAGACACAAGCATGATTTTGGTGTTGCTTTTTATGATAGTCAGCGTACACTTGGACAATACACCGGTTCTGATGAATATTATGTAAATCTTGCAGATGAAGTTGAAGAGTACTATGACTTTGATATTGATATCATTCGTGCGGATGAATTAGCTGAATGGTCGGATGAAGTCCGTAATGCGTTCGAATATAAGTTTGACGGAAGTAACTTCTCATCAGAGAGGGTAACGGCAAGAGATGTTCGTTCGAAGCTTCTGGAAGCTTTGACAACACCAAGTGAAAGCTCTTCGAAATATGAAGATTACCATGATATTTTGGTGGAGCAATATTTAAAGGTATTACTTGCTGCGCACGAAGGCACTGCGTTAGATAATGATAAGAATATCATAATTGCAAAGCTGAAAGAGGAGAATCCGAAGACAGATAATCAGACAGATGCAGAATATAACACTGCAATTGAGAAGAAATATTCGTCAATGTCATTGAATCAGAAGCTTACTATTTTGGAGCCTAGTTTGACACAGGAATTAAAGAATGTGATTGAAGCTTTTGATTATAATGCGAGTGATGATGCTGCAAGAACAGAATTTGTTAACACGTACAATGCATTATATATTTCACAGATGATGTGTGAATTTGCGGATGTAGCAAATGAATATAAGCTGAAAGATGATGAGCAGAAGAAACTTGTGGAAGAAAATAAGAAAGAAGTTGAAGCTCTTCTTGATACAATTATTGCTAATTATGGCAGTAAGGGTAGTGTATTAGGTAATGCTGTTTCCTTAAAGGAGATACAGGATATCAAGAGCAGCGGATATTATTTCGATATGTATGCGTTAACTGGTCATAAGGCTTTGTATGATGATATTACGAGTTTGACGGATGGCAAGGATATTAAAAAGATTATTTCTGATTACTATCATGCTTTGGATACAGAAATAGAGTATTCGGATGAGTATAAGCGTTACACTCGGTTTGCAAATGGAACTAATTGGATGGCAGCATGTTATAGTACAGTATTACTTGGACCATCAGACAGCTTTGGTAAACAGGATATTACATCCGAGCATGCATTGGATGATTTGGAGACTTACACAGTTGCAGGACATCAGATAGTTCTGTTCCATGATACATTATCTCCTTATCAGGATGCTGGTGCTGTACAGTTGACTGCTAGACTTCGTTCTTACTTTGGTATGGATCGTTATCACATGCAGACAGCAACGGAGGCAGCTAGTACAGATAAGAAGAAGACATCAAATCCAGTTATTGGATCAAATGACTCATCGTATGTCAAATATGTGTTGAAGAATGATGTTGCAACAGGCGAGAGTTATTCTTCAGAGAAGTACTTTATGACGAACCTTTCAAATAAGCCGAGAGATGATGAGAGTCGTTATGGAACATGGGGATCCGATTCTGGCTTAGGCGCATATAACTATTATCTGACAGACGTAGCTTATACAGATAACTTCAATGTCGGAGATGAATCTTCCAAGATGAATTATGCAATTCCTTACAGATATGTACAGTTGAAGGGTTCTGATCAGTCCGTACATATGTCTGATGCAAAGTTTGATATGGCACAGTTCTATGGAAAGTATGGAACGAACAAAGCAAGTCAGAATAACGCAGGCTTGGTAACAACGTTCCCATTCACGATTCCATCGGAGATTAATATTGGACCAACGCATGGACAGGCATTTGCACTTGATTTAGAGGATGATGATATGACAGTTTGGTATTCCCTTGCTGGTGGAGACAGTGGTCCGACTACATCATCTATCTATGCCGCATCACCGAGAGATGCAATGGATAATTATTTCTTGTATTCATATAGAAATGTATTCTATTGTGGTGCAGGTCATACGAATATTACAGGTATTCACAAGATGAATAATAATGAACGTTATTTGTTTATCAATATTATGTGTAATTCAGTTCGTTTGAGTATTGCCCAGCCGAAGATTTATGTATATGATTATGATAGTACTGAAACCAAAGAAAAGAATGACATTATTAAGAAAGATGGATCATCAGGTTATGTGATGAAGATTGCGGATGGAGAAAATTATCCAGAGTTTAACTTCAAGGTATTGGCAGATTCATCCAAAGATGTGAAATTAACAAATGTCAAGATATTCTATGATTTGGATTATTCAGATACCAATACGGATAATGCATATGTAAACAATAAGAAGCATATCTTGATTGCAGATTGGGGTTCAGATCAGGTTGTAAAGGGTCAGAATAAGCATGTATTCAGATTTGATGCATCTTTATGCAAGTTAGCAGGTGCAGATAATAAGCAGATAAAAGAGATTTATGTTGATGAAAATGGAGTTGAGAGAGAAACAGCAGCTACAACATTGAAACTTTTACCTGAATATTTTGAGCCGTACAATGGTGAATATACGTACATCGTAATTGAAGCAACTGATTCGGAAGGACAGAAGGTATATCAAAGAATTAAGATTAAAACAAAGACTCATTTGTTTGATCTGACTTAAGATTTATGAGTAAAATCCATGGTGATACCGAAAATGGTATCCCATGGATTTTTTTGTCATTTAATTGACATTTATATTGGGAACAGATATTATTTATATAGGTTGATTGGGAAAATAAAAATCGACTATAATAAGTAATGGAAAGGGGAGAGATTATGCATAAACGCAAAATCAATCGTGCGCTTGTTGTTGCGTTGAGTGTTGCAATGGCTTCAGGGAATGTAACACCAACGATTTCTTATGCAGCAGAGTCCGCACAGGTTCAGGAGATGGTTGAGCAGAAAGAGGATGTTTCTGATGAGCCGCAGGAAAAAGAGAAGACGGTAGTTAAGGATACGCATACTTTTGAATATGTTTCAGAAGATGGTACTTATTCTTTAAAGTATCAGTTCCACACTTCGGGGGATGATGTATATGCGATTATTACGGGCTATGGATTAAATAGAGAGGGAAGGAATATTGTAATTCCGGAGAAAGTAAGTGCACCTGCTGAAGATAGCCAATATGTATATACTGATTCTGACAAATATCAGGATATTACTGTAAAGATTATTTTCCAAAACGCTTTTGCAGGATCAGATTGTCCGACGTCAGTCGTGATTCCAGCATGTGTAGAATCCATTGGAACAAATGCATTTACAAATGGTAGTTCTAGTAAGGACAGTTTATTGGAATCTGTAACGATTGCGGAGAAATCGCAATTAAAGGATATTGGTGAGTTTGCATTTCAGAATCAAGTAAAATTAAGTAGTAGCCTTATTATTCCAGCAGGAGTAAAGAAGATTGGTCAGCAAGCCTTTTATGGATGTAAAGGACTGACGGATATCCAATTTCTTGGTGGTGAGACAATTGAGAAAGAAGCATTTTCGGGATGTACGAATGTTAAAGGCGGTTTGAATCTCCCAGATAGTGTGATAACGGTTGGAGACAGTGCGTTTGCAAGTTATGGAAATGCAGTAAAAGATGCGAAGGATTTTGGAGCACTTGTCTTGTCTGACAAACTGGAGTCCATTGGTAAGAGTGCGTTTAGCGGAGCAAAATTTGTGGGGAATTTAACTATCCCGAAAACTGTAAAAGATATTGGAAGTTCAGCTTTTTCGTCAGCCTTTTCGAATAAAGATACAAAAGGAACATTAACATTCGAGGTTGATGAGAATAATTCCAGCAGTTTGACAGAGATACCAGCGTCTGCATTTAATAGTTGTATTGGGTTTAATGGAGATTTGAAAATACCTGATTCTATTGTATCAGTTGGTGAAAGAGCATTTGGTGGATGCAATTGCTTAGATGGAAAGATAACATTATCGAAGACATTAACAACTATTGGCAATTCAGCTTTTGCTATTTGTAAGAAATTGACTGGAGATTTGACAATTCCAGATTCGGTTACAAAAATTGGTACGAATGCATTTTCTGGTTGTAGTGCATTGAATGGAAAGCTTACAATTAGTGCCAATATAACAAAAATTGAGAATTCAACATTTGAAAATTGTACTAATTTAAGAGGTGATTTATCAGTACCAGAAGGTGTAACTGAGATTGGTACCAGTGCATTTGCTGGATGTGAATCGATGAATGGGACTTTGACATTACCAGAAACCGTTACAAAGATT
>USSH01000056.1 GCA_900557435.1 uncultured Coprococcus sp.
CGTCGCGCCGCCACGCTTAGCAGCCAAGCGCACCATTTCCTTGCCCAGGTCAAAGCCGTAGGCATCAACGTTCGGCACCGAGCCCATGGCATTTGTGTAGTAGCCCTCGCCACAGCAGATGTCGAGCAGGGTCAGCGGCTTGTCCGTGGACGCCCCACACGCAGCCACTCGTTCGCGCACCAGCTCGACCATCGCATCGCGCAACGGCGCATAGTAGTCGCGGTTCAGAAAGTCGCGACGACTGCGGGCCTGCGACTTGGGATCGCCCATGGAGTCACCGCTCTTGGACGAGCGCAACAGGTACAGGTAGCCCTCGCGCGCACGATCGAACCGATGCCCGCCCGCACATACAGCCACCACGCTGTCCAATACAATCTATGCAATCAGAATCTACTGCAAACACATCTTCACCCGCGATCAGATATGTTCCAACAAGACTCATCTTTGGCGACATGCATTCTCCGTTCCATGACACGCCTACCTGTGATGCATCCATAAGTCCAAGCAGCTCAGGTACAGCATCCATGCCCATTCCATAATATCCCGGGCCGAA
Source organism: uncultured Coprococcus sp. (assembly GCA_900557435.1). Taxonomy (GTDB): domain Bacteria; phylum Bacillota; class Clostridia; order Lachnospirales; family Lachnospiraceae; genus Coprococcus. The sequence continues at coordinate 554 of USSH01000056.1, forward strand.
TGATGGACTGCAATATTTCTTCTCATATACACTGTTCTTTCTCTCAAGATATCCCTGTATCCACCCTCTTATGACATCCATGCATGCCACCTGAAATGCCTCCATGTAATACTGCTCAAGAACCGACCCTGCACTCTCCAGGTCAACATCCGGCGCATGAAATGCATATAAGTAACCTTTTTCAACACCGGCTGTATCAATCTGTTCAAGTACATTGCACTCTATCTTTCTATTTCCAAATTCCAGGTATCCCTTGTGGACACATTCCCTCGCAAATGGCTGCAGCAGAACAGACACTTCCATAGGATTCAATGCGGTCTCCTTGCAATCAGAATCAGCTACCTTGAGGTTCGAAACGACTTCCGTGCAGTTCAAAGCTGCTCCCTTACAAGCTGAAACTTCTCCAACGCGATTCAATGTTTCTTCAACAGATCCAGTCATGATCCTATCCACCACCCGGTCAGCCACCAGTCTATGTTCCGCGCGCATATCCTCATCCATATCATTTATGTGAGTGATCTGAAAAAGTCTGTCCATCAACGGACTTTTCATTTTGCGCAGATCCACACGCAAGATTTCGGCCTGTCTGCGCAGATGTGCGATAACTTTATCGTACATCTCCGGTCTGTGGACCACCAGACAGGAGCTACAGTCCTTTATCCGCTGTCCCCGTCCGGTTATTATATATTCCGGGGATCCTATACAGTTGTCATCGAGATATAAAGGGCAATAACAAAACAGGCAGTTAAAATCATCTTCATCCTGTACCTCATGGCATGGGAAAAATTTACATTCTCTGTTCTGAAAAAACCTATAACTGTTACTTCTCATAAATTACTTTGCTCTGTTCTTTGATGCTCCCATGAACATGATAAATGGAACAATGATCCCAACTATCATCATGACAACTCCAATAGCCTTGCTGTCTCCTGCCACAAGTGATACTATTCCGCTCACAATTGCAAGTATGAGCAGGAATGCTGCCCACACAACTATCGCAGATGCCTTTGCCACCTTGTTGCTTCCAGCTATACCAAATATTCCGCCTATGATCGCTGCAAGTGATGCGATTCCGACCACAACACCACACGCGATGGCCTTAGATGATGGATCATCAGCAAGCACAAGCTTTGCCACATCATAATATCCTGCATTTACAAGTCCCCAAATGAGCATGATGAGCGACGAAAGTGTCACCATACCCTTCCCTGGTAATTTTTCCATACACATACTCCTTTTACAGTATTATATAATTCTACATACAGACCGACTACCATGACCTCTTTTCGACAACGCATTATCCAAATATTCTGCCAGCCTGTTATCACTGCCGTCTATTTTCTGCTCCACACATAACAGAACGCCTGAGTTCTAGCTGCGAACTTCTCAGTCTTTAGCAGCTCCCTCACTTCCGCCTTGGTGTACCAGCCAGGTGTGATCTCTTCCAAAGTTGATGTGCTCGGCTTAAACTCGCCTCTCGCCTTGCCCACCACACATATATTTGTCTCGTTTGAAAATCCGACAGCGCTGTAGCTTGTACCTATTGTATCTGTGATCTCGTACAACTCAAGTCCCGTCTCCTCCATGAGTTCACGCTTTGCGCTGACCTCTGGGGTCTCTCCCGGATCTATCAGTCCTGCAGGGAAATTGTATACCCACTCGCCAGGAGCCAGTCTGTATTCTCTGTCTATCAGGATCTTCTCATCATTCTCATCGGTGGCTATGATGACAACTGCATCCGCAGCCTTGCCGTGAAGTCCCTCAAAATCTGTGATATCACCGTTTCTGCTTATCATCTCGTAATTCTTCAGGATGCCATCTACTGTCTCGTACTTCACATCATATCTCGTGATGAACTTGCCCTGTTCCTTCTTCTCAATTCCTACAAACTTCATATTTTTCTCCACTAATTCTGTTCACTAATTCGCAGATTTGATTTCTGTCAGAAACTATTATTTGCAAAGCTCTGCAACAACCTGATTGATAACCTTGCCGTCAGCCTTGCCCTTGAGTTCTGCCATGACTGCCTTCATGATCTGTCCCTTGTTCTTGGTTGCGATCACATCTGCAAACTTTGTGGTGAGTATCTCTCTGACCTCATCCTCTGACAAAAGCTTTGGCGCATACTCGTTGAACACATCATATCTTGCCTTGTACTGCTCCAGCAGATCTGTTCTGTCTGCAGGGCATGTATCGATCTGCTCCTTCACAGACTTCATCTCCTTGAGGATAACGCTGTCAACTATGTCCTCAGGTATATTGTCTCTGCAGCCATTATCTATACCAACTTTTTTAACTGCCGATACAAGAGATGATATGCTGTCCTTTCTCTCCTTATCTCTTGCCTTCATTGCTGCTATCATGTCCTTCTGTAAAACCTCGAGTGTCATTTTTTATTCCTTCTTTCTTATAATTGTTACCTTAATTTTGACATTTTGTATTTATTATAATATTATTTGGCGGTTTATTATGTAGGAATTCAGCTTGCAGGATGATATCATCATACACACCTGTCTTACAAATTTCTACCAACTGCCAGTTTAATATATACATCTGTATATTATCAGACTTTAAGTATCTCACTGAGATTCTTCTGTATTCCGGCTGCGACCTCCGGCTTATTCATGGAGTACACATGTATATGCTTTACTCCATTTGCCATGAGATCGATGATCTGGTCTGTTGCATACACGATTCCCGCCTGTCTCATGGCCGCCTCCGTATCGCCAAATGCATCCACTATACTCTTGAATCTCTCAGGCACATTACAGCCTGAAAGTTTAACCGCATTCTTGACCTGGACACGCTTTGTGATCGGCATGATTCCCGGTATGATCGGAACGTTTATTCCAGCCTCCCTGACTCTGTACATAAAATTAAAGAAAATATTGTTATCAAAAAACATCTGTGTAGTCAGGTAATCGCATCCGGCATCGACCTTCTTCTTAAGCCCGGCTATGTCCTCATGCTTATTTGCAGAATCCGGATGTACCTCAGGATAGCAGGCACCGCCCACACAGAAGTCACCCGACGCCTTGATGAGCTCCACCAGCTCAGATGCATGCGAAAACTCTGCAAACACCTGTCCATCATAGTTCTTCGGTATATCTCCGCGAAGGGCAAGTATATTCTCTATTCCTGCGTTCTTCATCTCCACAAGCGCATTCTTTATTCCGTCTCTGCTGGCACACACGCATGTGAGATGTGCTATAGTCGGAACATCGTACTTCTCCTGTATCTCCCGCGCAAGCTGTATGGTGTGACCCTTTGTACTTCCGCCAGCGCCGTAGGTTACGCTCATGTAGTCAGGCTTTAGCGCCGCTATGCCAAGTGCGGCAGCCTCAACATCCGCAAAGTCAGTATCTTTCTTTGGTGGGAACACCTCAAATGAGAGTGTCGCCTTATCCTGTGTGATCAAATCTCTTATCTTCATGTACTACCTCTGTATATTTGTCTATTCCTGTTTATTTCAATCTGGACTCATTTATATCCGGTCCCGATAAATAATTTTCTTTTTTGCTTACAGTTCTTCAAGCAGTGCCGGTATCTCCATAAGTGTTTTCACTTCATAGTCCGGATGTATATCCGCCGCCTGCTGCCCATCCGGATTGAACCATATCGTCCTTATCCCGGCATTTATTCCGCCCTGTATATCTGATGTCAGACTGTCTCCTATGATAACCGACTCATCCACCTTTATCTCTGGTCTCCTGCCAAAGCAATAGTCAAAGAATTCTCTGGACGGTTTCTCGGATCCGGCATTCTCAGATATAAATATATCTTCAAAATACTTTCCTATACCGCTGTCCAAAAGTCGTCCGCTCTGTACATTTGAGCCGCCATTTGACACAATGTACATTCTGTATCTTCCGTGCAAGGTTTCAAGCAGCTTTATCGTATCAGGGAACATAAATCCCTTCTGGCTGAGCTGATCCTCATAGTAGGCTGTCGCCTCTGCAGCAGAGTAGTCAACTCCCAGCTCTGCAAAAAGTATCTCGTATCTGCTCTCCTTAACCTGCTGCCTTGTGAGCAGTCCCTGTTCAAGCAGTTTCCATCTTGATTTGTTGATCTCGCTGTATCTGGATATGACCTTTTCTGTAGGCTCCACCCCTATATGCCTGAGCATATTGGAGAGCGCTCTGCTCTCGCTGCGCTTGAAGTCCAGCAGTGTCTCATCCAGATCAAACAATATGTTCTGTACCATATAACTTCCTTATATCTTTCTTGTATCTTTCTTATATCTTTCATATCGAATTCATATGCCGACTTATCAATGTCTGTCGTTATGATTCTGTATTTTATACATTACTCTTATGCGCAGCTGCCGGATTTTTCCAGTGCACACATTCTTAAATATTATATTCCACTCACCTGATAATAGCAATAGAGCCGGCTACAAATCTTCTGCTGTGACCGCCCTCTCTTCGGCAATCCCGCACGATCCGCAACCGGCTCTGTTCCGTCTATTTTGTTAAGTTTATTTGTATTTCCGTTTACTTCATGCTCTTGCTGAGTCCGCTCATTGCAAACTCTGACAACTGTTTTCTGTAGAGAAGTGAACTGATCAAATACTCTATAACACCACCCAAAATGATGGCCGCATATCCAAGGAGAGCAAGCTTTACAATTCCAAGGCTTATAACCTCCGATATATGATGGTGACACAGCCAGGAACTGATTGTTGACATGCAGGTCATTATCACCAGCATAAACACGATAAGACTTGCCACAAAATATTTGTAACATACACCGCAGAATATCATAGCTCCGAACAATATAAATATGATCATAAACAATGTATCCTGATAGTTTTCTGTATTCTCCGGGTACATTCTGATAAGTATATATTTCTCCGCAACAAGTATTGTGAGCAGTACAAGATACACAACTGTGCTGACGATCACAGGCATTCCCACTTCCAACTTTCTCTTCATCACACTTGACTGCACATAATCCGATACATTCATGTATATTATCATCTGGTAGGCAAACATTCCAGTCAGCATAAAATAGAAACCGCCCAGCATGTTCGTTCCATGTGATGACAGTTCGACCACAAACCCTATTGCAGTGAACAAAATAAGCATCATCAAATTTGTCTTTAATTTATACCCATATCTGAGAAGTTTAAAACCAAGTATCAAATCTTTCATCCCTTAATCCTCCTTGTCTAATATATATCATTTCTCCCGCCGGCAGGCGGGGCGGATAGTCTAAACCGTTTCCGGCCTTGAACAACAATCTGTTAATCCATATCCAGATAAGACGCCTCAACCTTGCGGTACATATGTCTACTCGTCACATATATTCCAACCATCATCAATACCGCCAGCGCTGCCACTATCGGCCATTCAAATCTCTGCATTTTATGAGATGTCGCTATGTATATAACTGCAGCCCCTGACACTCCATATGCCAGCATGGACAGTACACTCATAACTTGTACACTCTGGACATATCTCGTAATGTTCAGCGCCCACACCGACAGATTTGCTGTGAGCAGCACCGACAGACAAAGCGGTCTCACTGGATTTCCCACCATAATTCCATATGGCACAGCCACCATCGCCATACATATCGCGACCCTCACTGGGCGGACAAGCAGATCCGCCATAAGTGCATTCTGCAGCATGGCTTTGCCCTTTGTGGATGTCTTCAGATAGTCCATTCCAAGGCACCCTTTCACACATATTGCACCAAATCCCCAATAATCACCAACAATCTCAATCGCAGTCATGAACGCGGCACCAAAACCAAACATGACTACTGTAACATAACAGTTTCTCACCACTGCATCGACCAAAGCCAGTATGATCCCCAGTACAACCGGTATCAGAACATTGCACACTAAGCGGTATTTTCCATTCGTAATGGCTCTGTAATCCTTTATCATCCTCATAATTACGCTCCTATAAATACGTGAAACACTCTAAGCAGTTTTACTTTAATACCATTTTTGTATTATTCTTCATGACCGCAACACTTATCTGAAACAGCGATGGTATCTCCTTGCTCACATTCATGCCGGCTAGCTTGTCCAGATTCTCTGCAAGACAGATTCCCTCAAAACCGTACGGATTCTTAGTCATGGTATAAAGGATCTTTGATGCCGCCTCTGCATCCTGAGCATCTCCCTTTATCAGTATGTACTTCTCCTTCAGATCCTCCACAAATCCGCACTCGACCACATTTCCATGTTCCATGATGATCGCATAATCAGTGATGCTCTCCATATCGGATATATTGTGTGTTGAGAACAATACACTCTTCTCCCCCGCTCCGTCGCTTATATAATCGCCGATCATCTGACACAGCTTATCACGCATAAGTGGATCAAGAGGCGATGCCGGCTCATCAAGCAGCAGTAGGTCTGTATCCCTCGCCATAACCCCGGCAAGCATCAGCTTAGTTCTGGTTCCATCAGAGAGTGCTGAACACTTTTTCTTCAGAGCAACACCGTCCGGGGAATCAGGAAATATCGCAAGTTCTCGGCAATATCTTTCGAACTCGTCCCTGTCAAAATTGTCAAAGAGCAGACTGCTTATCTCCTCCACATCAGATACAGTCCACTGTGGAAGGTAGTATCTGCCTGCTCCCGTATAGCCTATCCTGTTCTTTACATCCGCTCTCCTCTCCTTCTCCTCCGATGAATACTTGTCAAAGAAAGTCAGCTCACCTTTGTAATCAAGCCTTATTCCTGAAAGCATATTGAGAAGTGTCGTCTTTCCCGCTCCATTTTCTCCGATGAGTGCTGTCGCAAATCCCTTTGGCACCCTCAAATCAGGTATATCCAGTGTAAATGTCTTAAACTTTTTGGAAATATTCTCCCCTTTTACAGCGCAGTCATAATTCATCATCCAATCCTCCATTAAACCTTAAACTCTCTTCATGTCTTTCTTTTTCCCTATTTACTGTCTGCTTTGTTCTCTGCCTGCTTTGTTTCCTGCCTGTCAGATCGTCAGTCCTGTACCATAAGCAGGGCATCAAGCATATTCTTTAGTTCATCGTCCGTCAAACCTGCAATGCGTGCCGCAGCTATGGCCTCCGTCAAAGATGCCTCAACCTTTCGAAGATGCTGCTCTATCAGCATCTCACTGTCCTGTGCATTCACATAAAAGCCCTTGCCCTGTTCAGCCGTGACCAGCCCTTCCTGCTCTAACAGCTCATATGCTTTCATGGTTGTGATAACACTTATCTTCAGATCCCGCGCCAGTCCTCTGATAGACGGCAGATACTCACCCTGGGCATACTTGCCAGCCAGGATATCTGACTTGAAACTGTCCGCTATCTGCTGATATATAGGCACTCCTGAATTCTGAGAAAGCCTCATATACATACCTCCCTCAACTGTTTATATGTTATATATACACTATACACAGATGTATGTCAACTGTTATTTTGTGTTGCGGCATAGAGCTATAAATTTTCTCATTATCCGCACAAAAAATCCCATGCCTCGATACCGAACCGCCAAGCGAAGATATTCAGTATATCCACTCTCACAAAAATCCCCGCCGGCACTGATCTGTTCAGTACCGACGGGGATCTATCCGTCATATTATTCTATTGTTCAAGCGGACATGTTATCTGGAACATCTCCTCACATACCTTGTGGACAAGTCTGGCGGTCTCCGTGTCTGCCAGCTTATAATATACCTCCTTGCCCTCTCTGCGGCTCACGATAAGCCCACTGCTTTTGAGCTGCTTCAGGTGGTGTGACACGGCCGGATCACTCATCTCCATAGCGGCGGCTATGTTACTCACACATTCCTCCAGATGGCACAGCATCCAGAGTATCCTGAGTCTGCTGCCGTCGCTGAGCTGCTTGAATATATCTGCCATACCACTGCAGTCATCAGCAGACGGCATGCAATTTATGATTTTGTTCTCATTGTCGCAATGACAATGAGGCAGATGTATTTCTCCCATGTATATTCCTCATCTTTCATATATATAGGAATTGATACTGCATCCATGTAATGATCGTATATAGATAGTTTCAATTCCCGATCTTCATTATTCTTTGAAACTGAGTGCTCTTGTTGCATTTAACACCGCAAGGATCATAACTCCAACATCAGCGAATATCGCCCACCACATATTGACAAATCCAACTGCTCCAAGTGCAAGGCACGCAAACTTGATCACAAGTGCAAACACGATATTCTGATGAACTATCCTTAGTGTCTTCTTGGATATCTTCATGGCTGTGGCTATCTTTGCCGGATCGTCATCCATGAGGACTATATCAGCAGCCTCTATAGCTGCATCGGAACCGAGTGCTCCCATGGCGATTCCGATATCTGCTCTTGAAAGCACAGGGGCGTCATTTATTCCATCTCCCACAAATGCAAGCTTTTCTTTTTCGCCCTTGGCTGCTATGAGCTTCTCGACCTCATCCACCTTGTCACCCGGAAGAAGTTCACTTCTGACCTCATCCACGCCAAGTTCTCTTCCCACTGCGTCAGCAACCTTCTTGGCATCTCCGGTGAGCATGACAACCTTCTCCACACCCGCTGCCTTGAGACCACTTATGGCCTCCTTTGCATTTGGCTTTACAACATCAGATATCAGGATGTAACCGGCATATCTGCCATCTACCGCCACGTGTATCTCTGTTCCAACTGACGCAGGAACCGCTGCCTCTATGTTCATCTTCTTCATGAGTTTGACATTTCCCGCTGCGACCTCATGTCCATCCACGACTGCTGATACGCCGTGTCCACTGATCTCTTTTGCGTCTGTGACTCTGTTGTTGTCAATCTCCTTGCCGTACGCCTCCTTCAGACTCTTGCTGATAGGATGGTTGGAATAGCTCTCGACAAATGCTGCCTTTTCAAGCAGATCAGCCTCGCTCATACCGGAAACCGGATGTATCTCTGTAACCTGGAACACACCCTTTGTCAGTGTTCCTGTCTTGTCGCACACAACGTATTTCGTATATGAAAGAGCCTCAAGATAATTGGAGCCCTTTACAAGTATACCCTTTGCCGACGCTCCTCCGATTCCTCCGAAGAAACTCAGCGGGATGGATATTACAAGTGCACATGGGCAGCTGATAACAAGTGTTGTCAGGGCTCTGATGATCCACTTGGACCATGCAGCAGGGTTACCCATGATCATGTTTACCAACGGCGGAAGAACTGCAAGTGCAAGTGCCGCGATACATACAGCCGGCGTGTAATACTTTGCAAATCTTGTGATGAAGTTCTCTGATCTGGACTTCTTCATGCTTGAGTTCTCGACGAGATCAAGTATCTTGGATACGGTTGACTCTCCAAACTCCTTGGTTGTCTCAATCTTTATAAGTCCGTTGAGGTTGACGCATCCACTGATGATCTCATCACCCACATGAACCTCTCTAGGGACACTCTCTCCTGTGAGAGCACTTGTGTTGAGTGAGGATGAGCCCTCCACAACCTTACCATCGATAGGCACCTTCTCGCCCGGCTGTACGACTATGACAGTTCCGATCTGAACGTCATCAGGATCTACCTGCTCAAGCTTGCCATCCTTCTCTATGTTCGCATAGTCAGGGCGGATATCCATAAGTGCGGTGATGTTCTTTCTACTCTTGCCCACCGCGTAGCTCTGGAACAGCTCGCCTACCTGGTAAAACAGCATAACCGCCGATGCCTCCTTGTACTCACCGAGCACCATGGCGCCAACCGTAGCTATAGCCATAAGGAAATTCTCGTCAAATACTTCTCCGTGTATTATTCCGAGAAAAGCCTTCTTAAGTATATCGTAGCCGATGACGAGATATGGGATCAGGTAAGCCACTATCTCTATGCATCGCCACATAACTGACGGATTCTCAAGATCCACCATCCCGGTCTTGTCAAGCACCGTAAATGTGACAGCCATGGCAACAAGAAGAACCGCCGATACTACGATCCTTATAAGAACCTTTTTCTGTTTCTTTGTCATAACATCCTCCTATCTGATATAATTCCAATCATCTATAAACCACTAACTGTTCCCATCACATATGCGGCAAGTTTTACTAAATTACCTCATACATGAGACAAAGCAGGAATAAGAATGCGGCTGCATCTCCAAACCTGCTTTGTGCGATCCTGTATGGTTCTCTATAAATCACCATGCTATAGTAAAATGACAATCATCTTTACACATGACGAATTGTGATTACATAAATATCTCACAGTCAGGCTCTACCTTCTTACATGCCTTAAGAACGTTCTTCATAACCTCAGCCTCGTCTGCTCCATCCTCGAACTCAACACTCATCTTTTGAGCCATGAAGGCCACGGCTGCATCCTTAACACCTGCAACCTTCTTTGTTGCATCCTCCATCTTTGCTGCACAGTTTGCACAATCCACTTCGATC
>USSH01000057.1 GCA_900557435.1 uncultured Coprococcus sp.
AGTTAAGGCTGTGAGAGTGAAATAAAAAAATAAGACAGAGAAAAAGCGTTCTTCCGACCTGCGAAAGCAGGTTTGGGAGAACGCTTTTTATGTGGTATAGAGTTCAAAAAAACGATCTGCGCAGTCTATGATAAAATTCCTGAGATCCTCATACGAAAATACATTGCAGTTATGTTCCAAAGACTCGGATGCATTGATAAAATGAGAAAGGTCACCGGCAAGTTTCGATCGTTGGATCAAAGAGAATTCGATGACTGACAGGTGTACAGGGACTATGGCGGGGATTGTGGGAGAGAAATCTGCCTGAAATAAAGGGTTCGTTATGTTGTAATCGCCATAAAAGTATTTGTTGGAAAAGAACTGGTCGATAGGAATGCAGCTTCCTGCGGGCTGTCTGCTTAATCCGGTCATTCGAACATGGTCTATATCTGCAGAGACACAAGTGTTCTCGTTGCATGAATTCTCAAAATTGAAATATTTAGGGCAGAATTCCTCTACATAAAGGCTGTCCATGTGAAGGTGCGCCAGAACACCAAGATCAGCGATCGTGAGTGATTGGCATGGATGACTGTTGATAATACGTGACATATCCGGATATTTGGTTATAAGGTTATCCTGCCATGCTGGGCGAAAGTGCGTTGCAGATTTATCTGAAACGGCATCTGGGAGTACAGAGCCAAGCAGAAATTCGTTTTCGGAGCTGGCATCAGTTATTCCATTGGAAAGTAATTGAGTGATTGGTGTATTGTCAGCGGAGAAGTCTGTGTTTTTTAATTTTTTGAGAATATAGCTTCCCTCACAAAGGTGCATCATGTACCCTGGCATAGATATTCCTCCCGTTACATATGATTATAAAAGTTTACGCCTGGAAAATTGTAAAAGCAATAATAAAATTAAGAATTATGAGTAAAGTGTTAAATGATACATAAAACTACAAGTATACTTGACTTATAAAAAGAATAGAATTAAAGTCGTATTTGTATTAATTTATAATCATTTATAATCATATGAAGAAGGAGAAAATATTTTGGATAATAATTTTCAGAATGATAAAGACAACAGAAATAATATCAGTCAGAATAATGACAATAAAAATAGCGGTGACGGGGGCAGTGGTGGTAATGACGGCAAAGGGAAAAACAGAAAGGTGCTGGTATTGCTGGCAATATCTGTAATATTAACTTTGCTGTGCTGGAGAGCTTATGACAAGATTATAAATGGCACGAAGAAAGAAATACCATACAGCGGATTCATAGAGATGCTGGATGGAGGCGAAGTTGAGAATGCAGACATATATTCTAAAAAAATCAAATTTACGACCAAGGACTCTGACGGCAATATAGACAAGAACACCTATGTGACTGTGAGAATAAGTGATGACAGTCTCGCCGACAGGCTTGTTAAGGCACATGAAAAGTATGCAACCACATATAACGGCAAGGATGAGAGTGGTTCTGCTATGATCGGTACTATTTTGTCTTATGTTGTTATGATCGGAGCCTTTTATCTGTTCCTGTCGCTTATAACAAAGCGTGGTGGCATGATGGGGTTTGGAAAATCAAATGCTAAAGTTTATATGGAAAAGAAGACAGGAGTCACTTTTGCAGATGTTGCAGGAGAGGATGAGGCTAAAGAGTCTTTGACCGAGATGGTTGATTTCCTTCATAATCCAAAGAGGTATCTTGAGATAGGTGCCAAGCTTCCTAAGGGAGCGCTGCTTGTGGGCCCTCCGGGAACTGGAAAGACCTTGCTTGCAAAGGCGGTTGCAGGAGAGGCAAATGTGCCATTTTTCTCAATGTCAGGTTCAAGCTTTGTAGAGATGTATGTCGGAGTGGGAGCATCAAGAGTGAGAGATCTGTTCAAGCAGGCGGCAGATATGGCACCGTGCATTATATTCATAGACGAGATTGATGCGATTGGTCAGAGCAGAGACAATATAAGAGGTGGAGATTCTGAGCGAGAGCAGACTTTAAACCAGCTTCTGGCGGAGATGGATGGATTTGACACTTCCAAAGGAATAGTTATACTGGCGGCAACGAACAGACCTGAGACCTTGGATAAGGCATTGCTCAGACCTGGAAGATTTGACAGAAGAGTTATCGTTGAAAAGCCGGATCTTCAGGGAAGAATAGATACCCTCAAAGTTCATTCCAGAAATGTAAAGATGGATGAGAGCGTAGACCTCAGAGAGCTGGCTCTTGCAACTGCCGGAGCAGTTGGTGCGGATCTGGCAAACATAATAAACGAAGCGGCACTTACTGCGGTTCGTTCAGGAAGATCTATGGTTTCACAGGCGGATCTGATAGGCGCGGTGGAACTTGTATTTGCAGGAAAGGAGAAAAAGGGAAAGCTTCTAGGTGCAGAGGAAAAGAAGATAGTTGCATATCACGAAGTGGGACATGCTCTTCTTGTGGCTCTACAGAAGCATACAGAACCGGTTCAGAGGATAACGATAGTTCCAAGAACCATGGGCTCGCTGGGATACGTATGGCAGGTTCCTGAGGAAGAGAAGTATATGGAGACCAAGGCTGAACTCGAGGCAAATATTATTACGACACTTGGGGGCAGAGCTGCAGAAGAATTGAAATTCGATTCAGTTACTACTGGGGCGGCCAATGATATAGAGCAGGCGACGAAGACTGTTCGGTCTATGATAACAATGTATGGTATGTCAGATCGATTTGGACTTATGCAGCTAGAGTCGGTGCAGGGAAAATATCTGGACAGAAATGCTGTGCTTCAATGTTCGGATGAAACTGCAGCTCAGGTTGACGACGAGATAAAGAATGTGCTGAAGGCATCTTATGAGAAAGCAAAGGATATGCTTTCGAAGCATATGAATGCTTTGGATGAGATAGCAGGATTCCTCATCGAAAAGGAATCGATAAGTGGCAAGGAATTTATGGAGATATTTAACCGAACAGAACATATAGGTGAAGATGTCTGATATAGATTTTGATATGAGCCCCGTTTACCGGATACTTTCGGTAAATGGGGCTCATATTATTTTGCATATTTCATTAAAAAAGCTGTTTTTATATTGATTGGAGCTCATCCAAAGTCTTGCCATAGGCAGGCAGAAATTCGCAGACAAAGTCATTTACCTCGGGATATTTTTCTGCCATGCTGGACACAGAGGCCAGTATCGTACTCATCGCACTGGAGAATTCAGTGTTTCCGGATCCGGTTTCTTCCATGCATTTTATAAGCGCGGATAATTTATCTGCCGCTTTCACGAGGTGCCATATATAAATGTCATTATCGTCGTCTTCGTCTTTGAAAAAGATTGGTGAGAAGGCACTCTTGAGATCATCTGGAAGCTTGTCCAAAAGGGTATGGCACGCAATGTCTTCTATATCTTTAAATGCAGTCTTGATGTCGTTATTGTAATATTTGACCGGAGTGGGCATATCTCCGGTAATTATCTCGGATGCGTCGTGATAGAGTCCTATAAGGGCGGCCCTGTCGGCGTTGAGGGATTTTCCGTAGCGTACGTTGCCGATGGTGGCAAGGGCGTGGGCTATCATGCTGACTTCAAGGCTGTGTTCACACAGATTTTCTTCACGGTTATTTCTCATAAGAGACCATCTGTTAATATATTTCATCCTTGAGATGAGTGCAAAAAAATTGTATTCCATAATAAAAATATCCTCACAAAATTGTATTTGATATGAACCAGTTGGACTGGATCTATATAGCTGTTTATTGGTGTTTACTTTGTTTACATAGCTACATGGCTTATATGATCTATTTTGTTTTGCTGGAATGAAAGAAATCGTATACAGCCTGCGCTGAGGCTTTGTTCATTCCAGCGGGAATCTCCAGATCTGCAATGCCGGCATTCTTGATGTTGTCGATATCCTTGAAGTAAGCCAGGAGTGATTTCCTTCGGGCTGGACCGATTCCGTCAATGTCGTCCAGAACAGAATGAATCTGAGCCTTGCTCCTGAGACTTCTATGATATTCAATTGCAAAGCGGTGAGCCTCATCCTGAAGACGAGTTATCATGTTAAATGCCTGGGTTCCTGCAGGGAAATCAATCTCTTTATTATTGTAGTATAGTCCTCTGGTTCTGTGGTGGTCGTCCTTCACCATGCCACATACAGGGATATTTAGCCCAAGGCTTTCAAGCACTTCAAGTGCTATGTTCACTTGTCCTCGACCACCGTCCATCATCAGGATATCGGGATATATGTTGAATTTTTCGTCGGTGAACCTTCTTGTGAGCACTTCCCTCATGCTGGCATAATCGTCAGGACCATCGATCGTTTTAAGTTTGAATTTCCTGTAGTCATTCTTCTTTGGACGCCCATTCTCGAACACGACCAAGGATGCGACTGAATGATATCCACTTATGTGTGATATATCGAAAGCCTCTAGTCTCCTTGCAGATGAAACACCGATGAGATCCGCGAGCTCACGGGCGGCACCTTCGGTGCGTTCCTGCTCGTGTTTCAGCTTTTCTGCATCCTGGTTCATAACCAGAAAAGCATTGTCTTTTGCAAGTTTCAATAGTTTTTGTTTATCGCCCTTTTGTGGTACCACGATGTGAACCTGGCTGCCTCTCCGGGCACTTAAATATTCCTCGATCAAAGAACAGTCATCAATGGGTTGCTCGATGATTATTTCTTTTGGAAGATATGGTGTTGAGGCGTAGTACTGTTTCAGAAATGATTCCATGATGGTACTGTATTTTTCTGCGTTTACGCCACTCATATGATAGTGCTCACGGCCAATTAATTTACCGGAACGGACAAAGAAGATGGATATGACACACTCGTTTCCGAGATCTGTGGCCATAGCGATGACATCTCTGTCGTCAGCACTAGTATCGCCAACGCGCTGAGTGGTTTCGATATGTTTGATGCTTTTGATGAGATCACGGATCTCGCCTGCCTGCTCAAATTCCATTTCGTCTGCAAGTTCCTTCATCTGTTTTTCAAGATCCCTGACTACGTGGCCGTGATTGCCGTTCAGAAAACTGATGGCCTGCTGTATGTTGCTATTGTAGTCTTCTTTGGATATATATCCCTGACATGGAGCGTCACACTGTTTGATCTGGTGATACAGGCATGGACGTTCAAGTCCCATATCTTTGGGAAGATTTTTATTGCAGCTTCTGATATGATACAGCTTTTTCAAGAGCTCAATTATATCCTTGACCGCCTTGGAATTGGTGTATGGACCAAAATACTTTGAGTGATCCCTTTTCATCTGATGGCTGTACAGGATCCTGGGATAATCTTCCTCGATGGTTATCCTTATATACGGATAACCTTTATCATCTGTGAGCATGGTATTGTAATGCGGTCTGTGCTCCTTTATAAGGTTGCACTCCAGTACGAGGGCTTCAAGTTCTGAACCGCAAACGATATATTCAAACCATGCTATATGTGACACCATTTTCTGTATTTTAGGAGATTTTTTGTATCCGGTTTGAAAGTACTGATGAACCCTGTTGTACAGATCAATAGCCTTTCCTACATATATTATATTGTCTCCAGAGTCATGCATCAGATAGACTCCGGGAACGTGTGGAAGTTTCTTTAATTCTTCTTCAAAATTAAACATATTTGTCACCTCAAAAAATATAAATAAGTATATCACTGTGGCGTTGCTTATGTCATCTGTAAAATGAGTGCCAAAACAAGTTTAAAATAGTCTTGGATTCTTGACAATAGTAATCATAGATAAGTATAATTAATAAGTTAAAAGTGGTCATAAGCGATAAGAGCATACTTGGGAAAAGAATGCAGAAAGACAATATGACAGCGAAAAAACATAATAATAAAATGAATAATAATAAAATGAAAGGAAAAGATGTCGGATACGGACATTGATTGGGGCGTATATGGTATATAGTGTTACGGTCACGCAGCTTATAGAGAAGATGGATCTGAAGAATCATACCCCTGAGATCGACACAGATAAGATCCTGATACAGGATCCGGGTATGAATAGACCAGCTGTACAGTTTGGTGGTTTCTTTGAGCATTTTGATGCGGGTAGAATACAGATATGTGGAAATGTTGAGCATGCTTATGTAGCTGCTATGCACACGGAGGAAGAGAATAAAAAGATCATGGATGAGTTTTTTTCGTACAAACCACCATGCCTCATATTTTGCCGTGGGCTGGAACCATATCCATTTATTATAGAGATGGCAAAGAAACATGGCGTGCCTGTGCTTACATCAGATGCAGTGACATCCGCATTTGTACATGAGGTTGACAGATGGCTGCATGTGGAGCTTGCACCAAGAATATCGGTGCATGCTGTATTGGTTGATGTATATGGTGAAGGTGTCCTGATAATGGGAGAAAGCGGAATAGGCAAGTCGGAAGCGGCTCTTGAACTTCTCAAACGAGGACATCGTCTGGTTGCTGATGACGTTGTCGAGATAAAGAAGGTGAGTGACGCCACTCTGGTTGGACGTGCCCCGGATATCACCAGACATTTTATAGAGCTTCGCGGTATAGGTATAATAGATGTAAAGTCTCTGTTCGGTGTAGAGTGTGTTAAGATCGATCAGAATATTGACCTTGTCATCAATCTGGAAGAGTGGAACAAAGATACAGAATATGACAGACTTGGCCTTGAGGACAATTATATGGAGTTCTTAGGGAATAAGGTTGTGTCACACAATATTCCGATCAGACCGGGTCGAAATATTGCCATCATAGTTGAGTCAGCAGCCGTAAACCACAGACAGAAGAAGATGGGATATAACGCGGCGCAGGAGCTTTACAACAGAGTTACGCAGAATATAATGAAGGGAAATGGCGGCGGAGCTGATAAATAATAATAAGCGCCACCAGGCAGAGCCAGAAGAAATCAGATGTTATGATTTTTTCAGATTGTATTTATAAAAGAAACAAAAAATAAAAAGAAATAAATGCATATAAGCAACAAAGTGGAAGGAGAAGGAACATGTCAAAATATGTATTTGGAGTAGATGTAGGTGGTACTACAGTAAAGATGGGGCTTTTTACAGTTGAGGGGAAACTTCTGGATAAGTGGGAGATCAAGACACGCACTCAGGAGGGTGGAAAGTATGTACTCCCAGACATCGCGGACTCTATAAAGAGTGTGATAGCAGACAAAAAGCTTGCTAACGAGGATATAGAGGGAATAGGAATAGGCGTTCCGGGACCTGTTAAAGAGGATGGCACAGTTCTGAAGTGCGTAAATCTTGGTTGGGGAATTCTCAATGTACAGGACGAGCTTAAAGCTCTCACCGGATTTGAGGTTAAAGCTGGAAATGATGCAAATGTAGCAGCCCTTGGAGAGATGTGGCAGGGCGGTGGAAAAGGTCATAGCAATGTAGTGATGGTAACACTTGGCACGGGCGTTGGCGGAGGAATCATCTTAAACGGAAAGATGCTCTTTGGCGTGAATGGAGCAGGTGGCGAGATTGGACATATCTGTGTTGACGAGCAGGAGAATGAGACTTGCGGATGCGGCAATAAGGGATGTCTTGAGCAGTACACATCTGCGACAGGTGTGGTAAGACTTGCGAAGAGGGCGATGGCAGCATCTGATGAAAAGTCAGCTCTCAGAGATCTTGAAACAGTCACAGCAAAGGATGTCTTTGATCTTGCGAAGGAAGGAGATGCATTAGCAAAGAAAGTGGTTGATGAGCAGGCACATATCCTTGGAAGAACTCTTGCACAGATAGCGTGTGTGGTTGATCCTGAGATTTTCGTTATAGGCGGAGGTGTTTCAAAGGCGGGTGCAATCCTCACGGATGCTGTTCAGGAATATTTTGTAAAACATGCATTCCATGCTTGCAGGGAGACGAAGTTTGCGCTTGCTGAGCTTGGAAATGACGCCGGAATATATGGAGCAGCACGCAGTATTCTTAAGTAGTAATTGATGCAAAATATAAAATAGGTAAAATTTAACAGTTATTTTTGTGAATTTATCCAAAGCAAATTCAAAAGATAGCAAATTTCTATTTATTTTTGATATTGAATTATAAAAGTCTTTAATGTATGATGAAATTATTGGTACAGGATAAAATGCCGATAATATAGTACATTAAAGACTTTTATTGTTTACAGGGGTGCCTGCAGAGTGTGATGTTTGTATGCTTTGTAGGGATTTTGTTTTATAAAAGTATGATTAGAGTGGTTACGAGGTATATATGTCAGAGAGGACAGTATGTAATTATAAAAGGTTGGAGCAGATCGTAGGAGCGGATAATATATATATAGATGAGCCTATGAGCAGGCATACAACGTTTAGAATAGGTGGAAATGCGGATTATTTTGTGAAAGCCGGTTCGGCAGATGAGGTGGCATCATTGATTCTGTTATGCCGGGAAGCTGATATACCGTATTTTATTTTGGGGAATGGAAGTAATCTGCTGGTGTCTGATGATGGTTACAGGGGTATGATAATCAATATCATGGACAATATGGACTCTGTATCAGTTCAGGGTACTATCATAAAGGCTCAGGCTGGCGCGATGCTTGCCAGAGTGAGCAGAGAAGCAGGAAACAATTCGCTCACTGGAATGGAATTCGCTTCTGGAATACCGGGAACTATAGGCGGTGCGGTATATATGAACGCTGGTGCGTATGGCGGTGAGATGAAGGACGTAGTTAAGACGGTCAAAGCCATGGATTCGGATGGAAGAATGTATGAATTCAGTTCTGATGAGATGGATTTTGCGTATAGGCACAGTATTGTGGAGGAGAGAAATCTTATAGTACTGGAAGTTGTTCTGGAACTTAAGCAAGGCAGCAGAACCGCGATAGAAGAGCGCATGAAAGAGCTTGCGGAGGCACGACGGTCTAAACAGCCGCTGGAGTATCCATCCGCGGGATCTACATTTAAGAGACCGGAAGGGTATTTTGCAGGAAAATTAATTATGGATGCCGGACTTAGGGGCTATTCGGTTGGCGGCGCCCAGGTGGCGGAAAAACATTGCGGGTTTGTGATTAATAAAGGTGGAGCCACTGCTGAAGATGTTCAGAGTCTCATTGAAGATGTGCATCGAGTAGTAAAGGATAAATTTGGTGTGGAACTTGAGCCTGAGGTTAAGATGCTAGGCGATTTCTAATGCCGGGAAATATATTAATGAACGGTATTGTTTTGAGCCTGATTGCTGTATGAGGAGGAGTGTAAAGTGAGATTTGTTATTGTTACCGGAATGAGTGGAGCTGGAAAAGCAACAGCACTGAAGACTCTTGAGGATGAGGGATTTTTCTGTGTGGATAATCTTCCTATACAGCTGATAAAAAGATTTGCTGAGATAGCCTATGATGCTGAGATACAGGTGGATGATGTTGCGATCAGTGTGGATATAAGAAGTGGAAGGGCTTTATCACAGCTCAATTCGTGCTTGGCTGATATCAGACATGAGGGTATGCAGTATCAGATACTTTTTGTGGAATGCTCCGATGCGACACTTGTAAAGAGGTATAAAGAGACAAGAAGAAACCATCCATTGTCAGTAAAGGGTGGAAGGATCATTGATGGAATAAAGAAAGAAAGGGAGCTCATAGGATTCTTAAAGGATGAAGCAGATTATATCATTGATACAACAAATCTGCTTGTAAGAGAGTTTAAAGCTGAGCTTGCAAAGATATTTGTACAGAATCAGGAGTACTCGAATTTTATAATTACGGTTATGTCATTTGGATTTAAGTATGGTATACCTAGAGATTCAGATATAGTTCAGGATGTGCGATTCCTGCCTAATCCATATTACGATCTTGAGCTGCGCGATAAAACCGGAAACGATAAAGAAATACAGGAATATGTCATGAACTGTAAGGAAGGACCGGAATTCTTGGACAAATTTCTGGATTTAGTTGGCTTCCTGGTACCTAATTATATAAAAGAGGGGAAAAATCAGCTCGTAATTTCAATCGGATGTACAGGCGGAAAGCACAGGTCAGTAACAATAGCTAATGCTGTCTATGAGAGACTTCAGAAGTCGAAGTATACAGTCCGAGTAGTTCATAGAGACATAGCAAAAGATGCTGTAGTCAAGAAAATGTGAGAGGTGAATAGTGGATTTATGTCATTTTCCTCTGATGTAAAAAAAGAGATTTCAGGCAATGTTTCAAGTGCCAGACATTGTCAGATTGCAGAATTGGCAGCGATGATTTCGATGGTGGCACATGTGAGATACTGGAAAGACAGGCCGCGAGCTTTGGTGATAGTTACCGAGCGAAGCGTTATAGCACATGAGATAGCATCGCTTATAAAACGATTATTTAGATGCATACCGGTGTCAAGTGTTAAGAGAACCGGGGAGAATAGTAGGATATATAGAATGGAGATATTGGATTCTGCTATGGTGGAGAACATTATGACCACCTTAAAGATAGCGAATGACAATATATGTTCAGGACCTAATGACTGCCAGAATATGAAAGTCAGCAGAATGGTCGTGAGCCTGGAATGCTGTCGCAGAGCATATATAAAAGGAGTGTTTATGACCTCGGGATCTATAAGTGATCCGAATAAAGGTTATCACATGGAGATTGTGAGTGACAACAGGGGCAGGGCTGAATTTATACAGGAGATTATACAAGGATTTGGTATATCGTCCCGTATAATCCAGAGAAAAAAATATAGTGTTGTATACCTTAAAGACGGAGAGATGATAGTTGAGATGCTAGGTCTCATGGGGGCTCATATATCACTCATGGATATGGAGAATATCCGTATAAAAAAAGATATAAGGAATACAATAAACCGCAGAGTTAACTGTGAGGCAGCCAATCTCAACAAGACTGTGAGCGCTGCCGTGAAGCAGGTGAATGATATCAACTACATAATATCGACGAAAGGAATAGAATTCCTTCCGGAAAATCTTCAGGAACTGGCACTTGCAAGACTTGAGAGTGAGGATGCTACTCTG
>USSH01000058.1 GCA_900557435.1 uncultured Coprococcus sp.
CCACGTTAATAATGCGCTGGATACGGGTTCTACAGTCACGAACAGACTTGCCTTTACACTTCCAAGGATACTGATGCCGAGTCCGTATATGGTGAAGGGAATAAGTGATCCTACAACAGCAACAGCCAGAGAGGCTGCTATTATTCTGGCATCCATATAAGGCAGAGAGAATGTGCGGGTGATCACTGCAAGGAATATAGCTGCGATGAGTGAAGACCAGCCTATCACATTGATCAGACCGTATTCATTATAAAGCTTCTGTGGGTAAAGACAGTATATTGTAAAGCATACTGCTGATGTGAGACCCCAGGTGAGAGCCGGTCTGGATATAGCCAGGGAATTCAGGCTTCCATGTGTGGCAATCAGGAAAATTCCAACAAATGCGCAGATTACGGATAATGCCTCATATGAATGTGGCTTTTTGCGCATAAATACTGTGGTGAAGAGCAGTATCATGATGATGTATGTGAACTGGATAACTGTGCCGGTTGCGGCATTGGAATGCTCGATGGAAGCAAAGTATGTGAACTGTACTCCCATAACACCTGCGAGTGCAAAGAATAGCATAGATATAATACTTTTAGGCTTTGACCATACGGACAAAGCCTTTTTATCTCTTTTGATGGCGGCGATGATAAGCAGTACAACGCCAGATATAAACTGACGGATTATGGAAAGCTGGACTGCATTGACATCTGATGACTGAAAGACATACTGTCCAAGCACTCCGCTTACTCCCCACATAATCCCACATGACAGGACCAGTATGATCCCGAACCTCTGGGAATGGTTGACTTTGACTTCTGACATAGCATCGCCTCTTCTCTAGTAAAGTAGTGTCGCATTAAAGTACTGATAATTTAAAAGTGACATCATTTTACTACCAGAGGAACATTTTTTCAATTGTTTTTTAAACAAGGTGCTTTGGTGTCGAATGCAGGATTGAATGCATAGAAATTCTTGAAGTCCAGATCATCCTTCACCGCCTCGAGGCATTCTCCGAATCTCTGGAAGTGTACGATTTCCCTTTCACGAAGGAATTTAATCGGTTCGTATACATCCGGATGGTCCTTACACAGCCTCAGGATGTTGTCGTAGGTTGAACGGGCCTTCTGCTCGGCTGCCATATCCTCGAAAAGATCAGTTATAGGATCACCTTTGCTCTGGAACTCACAGGCGTTGAATGGAACTCCGCCGGCAGACTGAGGCCATATTCCGATGGTGTGGTCGGTGTAGTATTTATCAAAGCCGGAGGCCTTGATCTCCTCGATGCTCAGATCCCTGGTGAGCTGATGTATGATGGCTCCTATCATCTCAAGGTGCCCGAGTTCCTCGGTACCGATGTCGGTGAGAGCTGCCTTAACCTTGGAATTATTCATGCCATATCTCTGTGACAGGTAGCGCATGGATGCGCCCAGTTCACCGTCGGGCCCGCCGTATTGGCTGATAATATCCTGGGCGAGCTTGGCATTGGTCTCCTTTATATTTACAGGAAACTGTAATCTTTTTTCATAAATCCACATCAGCAGTTGCCCTCCCTTTCCCATGGCCATGGATCATTGACCCATGTAAAATAATTGTCGTCAGTGACCTGGTATCTGTTTAAAGGTCCATACATGCTGGTATAATCCCTCACCGCCTGTTGTCTCATATTGCGGTAGTTCTCGTAGCTTGACAGTGCCTTCTGGCAGGAAGGATGAAGATCAAGATACAGTGCGATGTCATCGAGGGCAAAAGATACTTCGGTGATGAATCTCATCAGCTGCTTTTTGTTCATTTTGTTCATGACTATTTCCCCCTTACGCCGCAGAATATGAGATTGAGATCCTTAAACATGGTGCCTTCCTGAAGACCGCACTTGGCGTCATAGAGATTTTCGAATGGTTGTTCCGGAATATAAGTCATGCCCACAGGACGTCTTCTCGAATCCTCCGGGCATGGTTTTGGTTCATCTTTTGCAGGGCGGCATCCGCCAGCCTGATTGGTGTATTTGACCGTGGTGCCCTGGTTGTTGTAATAGCAGCGCCCCTGGCTGCCACGGCTGCAGTTTCTGTTTGCTTCCACAAAAGCCTCCAGATATAACATTCTCTGTATAGAGTATGCTGTGGGAGAGCTGGTGTGACAGCTTAATTTATTCCTTTCATGGATAACTGTATACGCTTTTTGTTCAGATCAATGCCGATGACTTTGACCTGAACTATATCTCCGACACTTACGACATCGAGAGGGTGTTTGATAAATTTGTTGGACATCTCAGAGATATGTACAAGCCCGTCCTGATGTACTCCGATATCCACAAATGCGCCGAAATCAATAACGTTTCTGACGGTTCCCTTGAGTATCATTCCCTCGGTGAGATCTTTCATCTCGAGTACATCGCCCCTCAAGATAGGTTTAGGCATCTCATCACGCGGATCTCTGGCAGGTTTCTCAAGCTCCTTGATAATGTCTGTGAGAGTTATGATTCCTGTTCCTAGTTCTTCGGCAAGCTTCTTGACATTGCCTGCGGCTTTGGAAAGCTCCTTAAGGTTTCCCTTTGAGATGTCATCTGAGCTATAGCCGAGGTGTTCAAGAAGAGCGGTGGCTATATCGTAACTTTCCGGATGGACAGATGTGGCATCAAGCGGATTCTTTCCGCCACTGATCCTCATGAATCCTGCGCACTGTTCAAATGCCTTAGGACCGAGTTTTGCAACCTTGAGAAGTTCTTTTCTTGTGGTGAAACGACCATTTGCCTCTCTATAATCCACGATATTCTTTGCAAGAGTCTTGTTGATTCCTGAAATGTGTTCCATGAGTGGGGCGGAGGCTGTGTTGAGGTCTACACCGACCTTGTTTACAGAATCTTCAACAACGGCATCAAGAGCCTCAGCGAGTTTTTTCTGATTCATGTCATGCTGGTACTGTCCGACGCCTATAGCCTTCGGGTCTATTTTTACAAGCTCTGCGAGAGGATCCTGAACTCGTCTGGCGATGGAGGCGGCACTTCTCTGCCCTACATCAAAATTAGGAAACTCCTCGGTTGCAAGCTTACTTGCGGAATATACCGATGCTCCTGCTTCATTGGTTATCACGTACTGGACCGGCGTGTCCAGCTCGCTGATAAGCTCCGCGATCACCATCTCAGACTCTCTTGATGCTGTTCCGTTTCCAACGGATATCAGAGAGATGCCGTACTTTTTGATGAGAGCTTTTACAGTCTTTTTTGCCTCGGCGACCTTGTTCTGTGGGGCGGTAGGGAATATGACCACAGTGTCAAGAACCTTGCCGGTTGGATCCACCACTGCAAGCTTACATCCGGTTCTGAATGCCGGATCCCATCCAAGTACAGTTTTACCTGCGATAGGAGGCTGCATGAGCAGCTGCTGGAGATTGGATGCGAATACCTTTATGGCACCATCCTCGGCGCTTTCGGTGAGGGAGTTTCGAATCTCCCGCTCTATGGCAGGTGCGATCAGTCTGGAGTAGCTGTCGTCTATGACATTATTCAGAATCTCTGATGTGTCAGAGTTATCCCTCGCGATGATCTTCTTTCTGAGGTAAGAGATTATCTCGTCCACAGGAGCCTCGATCTTTACAGTTATGAATTTTTCTTTCTCGCCTCTGTTTACTGCAAGTGTGCGATATCCGGTCATCTTGGATATCGGGGCGGAGAAATTGTAATACATTTCATATACAGATTCAGCATCAGGATCCTTTGCGGTCGTGTTGATAAACCCTTTTTTAGTCGTGAGGTCACGGATCTTCGTTCTGTAATCTGCTGTATCAGATATGTTTTCGGCGATGATGTCCATGGCTCCAGCGATGGCATCGTCCACGGTCTCCACGCCCTTTTCAGCTGACACATACTTTTCAGCCTCCGTCCTTATTGGAGTGGAAGTCATCTGAAGTGATATTATATTTGCAAGTCCCTCAAGTCCCTTGTCTTTTGCTACTGTGGCTCTGGTCTTTCTCTTAGGTCTGTAAGGCCTGTACAGGTCGTCCACCAGCACCATGGTTTCAGCTGCTTCTATCTCAGCACGCAGCTCTGGAGTAAGTTTTCCCTGCTCATCAATGCTTGCGATAACCTGAGCTTTTTTGTCCTCAAGATTTCGCAGGTAGGTAAGTCGCTCGTGAAGTGTCCTGAGCTGTTCGTCATTGAGTGCGCCAGTTGCCTCTTTTCTGTATCGGGCGATGAAAGGTATAGTGTTGCCTTCGTCTATGAGTTTTACAGCCGCCTCAGTCTGTGAGGTACGGCATCCGATCTCCTCGGAGATTTTTTTGATTATATCCATGTATAAACTCCTTTGTACAAATGTCTTGTGCCAAATTATAAAATATACCATCATAAAGTAAAATATGAGAGCGGCACATCTGTAAAGTATATAAAAAATACGTGGAATATTCAAGACTGCTATGTTATACTCTGCTTAGTTGGGAACTACTGAAAATGATAAACAAGGTTGGGGATCCTGAATATGACAGAGATTGCAGATAAGGCAGCAAATAATATGGATGTGACAGATACCGTTCAGAGAGCAAAGAATATGGCAAAGATGTTTCATGAAGGGCAGAATCGCCGGGGAAAAGGCGGATTTGTTCCTTATTATGACGAGCATATTCTAGGGGTGTATAACATATTGAAAGATGAGTGCCAGATAGAAGACGAGGAAATCCTTGTGACTGCACTCCTTCATGATACGGTGGAAGATACATCGTGCACTTTGGAAGATATAGAAAAAGCATTTGGATCTGAGATCCGTGAGCATGTGAGGCTGCTCACTAGAATAGAAGGCGAGCCATTTTCTGTGTATGCAAGGAGATTATTTGCAAACGGTACGGACAAGACCATACTTGTAAAGCTGGCAGACAGACTTCACAACTTGAGAACCATCTCATATATGCCTGATACAAACTGGATACAGAAGAAGATAAAGCAGTCCTATAAGGACATACTTAACCCACTGCATGAGGCGATGAAGAGAATAGATAGTCCGTATAATGATAAGATAAGTATGCTGGCGGACATGATAGAGGAACAGATACTTACGGTGCAAAGAGAATTAAAACTGAAAATATAATATAAAAAATCCTGCTGTTATTATCACCGGTATCGCTGATCAGCGGTCTGGCATACATAGCAACAGGATTTTTATGTTAAAAGATCCAGATACATTAGAGATTATGGAGATAAAGAAGGTTCAAGCATAATATCGATATAGAAATTCGTATAAA
Source organism: uncultured Coprococcus sp. (assembly GCA_900557435.1). GTDB lineage: Bacteria > Bacillota > Clostridia > Lachnospirales > Lachnospiraceae > Coprococcus. The sequence goes on from USSH01000058.1 coordinate 5,215, forward strand.
AATCAGCATAAAAATCAGCATGTAAATCAGTAAAATATTCTGGTTTCGTCAATTATCTTATATTTTTCATCTGAGTAGTCAAGTATTATAACATTGCAGTTCTGCTGCAACCCACCGGACCAGAAGTCCTTGAGATCATGCTTCTTGACGTGCATCATCATTGCTTTATTAATGGCTCCATGGGCAACTATCATAACTCTTGAGTCTGTTTTTGCGAGAGGTTCAATGTATTCTGTCATGAATTTCGAGGCCCTTTCGCATAGTGCTTGGAATGATTCTCCACATCCTATAGGGTGATAAAGTTCGGGATGCTTGAAAAAATATTGAAAATCCTGGCTCGGATCCTTTAACAGTTCAGACATGTTCTGTCCCTCCCAGTCACCGAAACACATTTCCTTGATGAGATCGTTGGTCACTATAGGTATGTCTCTATCTCCGACTATAAGGCGGGCTGTTTCGTGTGCTCTCTTCAAAGGGCTTGAGAACACTATGTCAAAATGAGTGTCCCTTAGATTCTTTCCGGTTATTATTGCCAGTCTTCGTCCGTTTTCATTCAGTTCAATATCGGTTCTTCCCTGAAGTAGTTTCTTTTCATTCCATATGGTTTCACCGTGTCGTACTATATATATTTCCATTTTGTAATCTCCGTTATTATGTTTGGTATAAAATGCTTAAATGTCTTCAATCTGCCAGTCTATAGGTTCAACGCCGTGGGCGGTGAGAAAATCGTTTGTCTTGCTGAATGGACGGCTGCCCCAGAATCCTCTGTATACGGAGAGCGGACTTGGGTGGGCTGACTTCAGTATCAGATGGTGTGGATTATTCAGAAATGCTGCCTTTTTCTGAGCGTATGCTCCCCATAAGATAAATACTATAGGCCTATCCTGTTCGTTCAACACGCGGATGGCGGCGTCGGTAAATTTCTCCCAACCCTTGCCCTGGTGAGAACCGGCTCTGTGCGCCTGAACTGTCAGAACAGCATTGAGCATCAGAACACCCTGATCAGCCCACTTCTCAAGATAGCCATTGTTTGGTATCTTGCAGCCGAGGTCGTCATGCAGCTCCTGGTAAATGTTTACCAGTGATGGGGGTATTGCAACTCCTGGTTTTACACTGAAACTTAGGCCGTGCGCCTGTCCCGGTTCATGGTACGGATCCTGGCCTATGATGACACATTTCACTTTGGAAAGTGGCGTGTTATGGAATGCGTTGAAAATGTCATCGGCCGGTGGGTAAACGGTCTGGGTGGCGTATGCCTGACCTACGAAATTAAAAAGGTTTCTGTAATACTCTTTGCTGTATTCGGGCTTTAGATACTCGGCCCAGTCATTTGTGATAGCGGGCATATTATAATTATCTCCTTGTGTTTAATTTTTGTAGAAAATAATGCTTGAATTATGATTATCATTCTAGCACAGCAGAAAGATAAAGTAAAATTCACAGCGCAGTAAATAGTACGATGGTGAAGTCTTGAATGTATGGACGTTTACTTATTTGGCTTTTACTTATTTTGGTTTACTTATTTTGCTGACTTTTAATGGTTTTTTGAGTTGTAAGAAATTTTCTGACATGATATAATATGAAGCGCATTGACGTGCATAAAACAATACGCAATTGAAGAGCAAACGGTGGAATATATAATGGAGCACACATTGAATTACACATTAAAGTATGTATTGGAGTGCACATTTAAGAAGATATACACGTTGAAGATATTCGAAAGGAGCATATATGTATGGAGAAGGCATATAATACTATGAAGCATGTAGGCGCACTTAATATTGCGCTTGGGGTTATAACTATAGTCACAGGTCTTGTTGTTGGTATACTCATGCTTACAGCAGGTGGCAGATCCCTCAAGAATAAGAGATTTATAGTATGGTGATCATAGTTCGGGATGGATGTTTGTCTATATTTTGATAAATAATAACTGAGAACTAAAGTGAAAAAAGAAAGTAAAAAAAGAAAGTAAAAAAAGAAAGTAAAAAAAGAAGTAAAAAAAGAAGGCATAAAAAGGGTTGACATCTGACTTGGTAATGTGTTAGAGTCAACCTAGTAAATGCGATGAAAAGGAGTAGTAGGATCCTGGATATTTTCAGAGAGCTGTCGGTTGGTGTGAGACAGTGGTTGAAAGGATTTGAACTCGCCTTGGAGCAGCTCTCTAAAAGATTTATCAGTAGGTCGAGTAGGATGAGACGGAAGCTGACCGTTATAACAGGAAGATATAAGATGTGTTATAATTATGATCAGGTGTTTAGATGATGATCTGGTTGTAGAGTGTGCATGTCTGTATCTGTAACGAGAGCATACTTTTGCAAGTGTGAAATAGAGTGGTACCGCGTAACTTACGTCTCTATAGAATATGAGATGTGAGTTTTTTTTATTTTTAGGAAAACGATATCAGATGACGTTACAGAATACTGAGAATATTTATATGACAGTTTTAAAGTAGGAGGATTTATCAATGAAGAATTATCAGAATTACAAGCGTGGATATTTTATGCCACCTGTTGAGTGCACGGATTGGGTAAAGAAAGAATATATAGACAAAGCCCCTGCGTGGTGCAGCGTTGACCTGAGAGATGGAAATCAGGCACTTATTGTTCCGATGAGCCTTGATGAAAAGCTTGAATTTTTCCAGGAACTTGTGAGAATTGGATTCAAGGAGATTGAGATTGGATTCCCGGCAGCATCTGAGACAGAGTATGAATTCTGCAGAACGCTTATAGAGAAGAATCTCATACCTGATGATGTAACGATCCAGGTACTTACACAGGCGAGACCGCATATTATCGAGAAGACATTCAAGGCTATAGAGGGATGCAGCAATGTCATAGTACATTTGTATAACTCCACATCTTTTGCACAGAGGCAGCAGGTGTTCAGAAAGTCGAAAGAGGAGATCCTCAAGATCGCTGTAGATGGTGCGGAACTTCTTAATAAGATGGCAGAAGAGTATGGAGTGCCATATCAGTTTGAATATTCACCAGAGAGCTTTACAGGAACAGAGATGGATTACGCTCTTGAAGTGTGCAACGCAGTTATCGATGTGTGGAAACCAACTGCAGAGAGAAAAGTTATAATCAATCTTCCTGCAACAGTTGAGATGTCTCTGCCACACGTATATGCTAGTCAGATAGAGTACATGAGCAAGAATCTCCATGACAGGGAGAATGTTGTGTTATCACTTCATCCGCACAATGACAGAGGCTGTGGAGTTGCCGATGCGGAGCTTGGTATACTTGCAGGAGCAGATAGAATAGAGGGAACCCTGTTTGGCAATGGCGAGAGAACAGGAAATGTAGATATAATCACACTGTGCATGAATATGTTCACACATGGGGTTGATCCCGAACTGGATCTTAGTGATATTCCAAAGCTTACAGAGCTTTATGAGAGAGTTACAGGTATGAAGGTTTATGATCGTTCGCCGTATACAGGAAAACTTGTGTTCGCTGCGTTCTCAGGTTCACATCAGGATGCCATAGCAAAGGGAATGAAGTTTAGGAAGGAGCAGGGTGATGGAATGTGGACTTGTCCATATCTGCCGCTTAATCCAGAAGACATTGGCAGAAAGTATGATGGAGATGTAATAAGAATAAATAGCCAGTCTGGAAAGGGTGGAATTGGATTTATACTGCAGACCAAGTATGGATTTGATCTTCCTGCAAAGTTTAGAGAGGATCTCGGATACACAGTAAAAGATGTATCAGACAAGGAGCACAAGGAGCTTAGTCCTAAGGAAGTTCTTGATATATTCCAGAGCACATATGTCAATGTTGAGGTGCCGATAAAGATGCTTGAGAATCATTTTGTTCAGGGGGATGGAATATCCGCAGAGATAACTATTCTTAGAGATGGAGAGAAGAAGGTTTACCATGGAAAGGGAAATGGACGACTTGATGCGGTAAGCAATGCAATTAAGAAACATTTTAATATAAAGTTTAAGGTTGTTTGTTATGAGGAGCATTCTCTTCAGACAGGGTCTAACTCACAGGCTGTCGCCTATGTCGGAGTTGAGACTGAAAATGGCAATGTTGTCTGGGGAGCAGGCATCAAGGATGATATCATAGATGCGTCAGTACATGCTCTTGTAAGTGCCGTCAATAGAACTGGAAAGATATGATAAAGATATAATATTGAAATAAAAATAATGAGTAATAACAAGTACCGTATTCGCCTGATGCGCAGCATCTGGATAATACGGTACTTGTTTTATGTGACATTATACGGAATGACCCTGGATGATATGCAAATGCTTTTAGCTCTCTGCTATTCAGGTTGGATATTTTTTAGCTTTTTGTAACAGTAGCCTATGATATCTTTTCTGGTTACAATGCCGATGAACTTATTCTGATCATCTACAACTGGGACAAAATTCTGAGCCATAGCACGTGCGATAAGGTCTTCCATATTGGAGCTGATTGAAACTGATGCATATTCAAATTTTTTGGGGATATCATTAAGAAAAATATTTTCGGCTGTCTTGAGGGCACTCATAGAATTCTTCTTGCAATACCATAGAATGTCACCTTCAGTTATTGTGCCCACATATTCTCCGTTGCTTGATAATATAGGTATAGCTGAATAGCGGTGGATTTCCATTTTTTCCAATATCTGTCTCAATGAATTATTGTCTTCAATATATGCGACCTCGCTTTTGGGTGTCAAAAAAAATAAAATGTTCATATTAAATCTCCTTAGTGCTGATAATAAAAATAAAACCCCTATTCAATTATATGGTATATTCGATGGAAGTTCAATTGAACAAAGTGTGAAGAATGTAAATAATGATGATGATGATGAAATCGAGTTATACATATACATATTTTATATTGTGATGTAGTTTTCAGAATAAAGTATTTAATATTGGGGATGTGTCTGAATTTGTAAAAAGCTGTTGTTAAATATTGGGCTATTTGATATTATAAAAATGTATGCACAATTTATTGCTTTAAGCGAAATAAAAGAGTCCTGCATTTGCGGGGGAAAGACACAAGGAGGACTGCGTGGATATGGGTACAGAGAATGTTTTCCAGGAAAACCAGGAATATCTTATAAAAGCAAGGGAGTTAGTTACATCCATAGATGATATGGAGGACGAACTGGACCAGACTAAGACGATGCAGAAGAAGATAGCCAGGAGTCTGTCTCAGGAGGAAAAGGGGCTTTCGGACGAGATCAGTTCAACATTGAAGAACAGGAAGAATGAAATAGAAGATGGATATGATGCCAGATTGTCGGAAAATGGAGCTAAGATCAGACAGTTTCAGTCTCAGAAAGATAAAAAGAAAAATGAACGGATGGGCAATAGGATAGAGAGTGAGACAGCTTCATTGAATGAAAGTAATAGACAGCTAAAGCTGGAGGCGAAGGAGCTGTTCAAGCAGAACCATGTTTCGGCTTTTTGTAATAGCAGTTTTTTTTACTGCATGTTTGCGCCAAGCGGGTTTGTAGAAATAATTAAACTTATTGGACTGATCTGCCTGTTTTGCCTGGGAATACCTGCGGTAGTATCGATCATATTGTCATACACAGTGTTTACAGGGAATGTCAATAAACTTGTATATGCAGTGATTGGATTGGCGATTGTTCTGCTCGAG